>NZ_JAUBVJ010000002.1:0-133788 GCF_036702785.1 Microcoleus sp. AR_TQ3_B6
AAACATTAAAACGCATTTTTTTAACCCAACTTCACTTTTTCCCAATTTACTCCAAATTAGCTCTTAATCTTTTATATAGCGGTTCTCAAAAAAGTGAGGTATGGGGGCAAGTCCTATGCCCATGCCCTATGCCCTATGCCCTATGCCCTATGAGCACCTCATGTTACTGAGACAGGCTATATCATAAATATTTGGCTTTTCATCACCCATTTTTTTTCTATTTCACTTTTTACTCCGGGGAAAGACCGTACCAACAAATCTTGTTAAAATTAGGGAGAATTTCCACCCTTTTACGCGACCATACTCAAAAATTAGCTTGAGATTTGAATAAAATTCAACTACTAATGTTACAGCATAAATTGTCCAACTACTATTAGTTTTTAGCCGCCTTCCTCGTAGCAAGACCGCGCTTGACAGTAAAATTAACATGACAAACAAAATGTAAGGTCGAGCTTCTTGAGCATAAACTATCTGAAAATGCGAGATAGCTATTATGGCAACTGCTAACCAAGCGGTCACCGATGACTCAAATAATTCTAAGCATAGCCAATACATACAAGGTAATGCCAGCACACTAAAAACCGCCGACTAACTTCTAGTTACTGCGATTGAATCTCCAAACAGTTGCACCCAAAATCTGGCTGCTACAAAGTACAGGGGAGTAAGTTGAGATTTTTCTAATGCCAATCCTTTTACGGTGTCAAAAACGCTTTTCTCTGCATTGATACGCTGATAGTTTTGTAGAGTTTTTATGTGCTTGATTGTACACTCACCAAGCTCTTGAATAAATTCAGAGTAGTATAACCGGAAATCCGCCCAGAAGTGTAACCTTCGTCTATCCAGTAAACTTTCTTTTGGAGATTGGCGAAACGAAAAAACATACTGATGACTAATATAACTATGATTAAAAATCTCACCCATTTGCCAAGTGAAGGCTTGTGAGAATTTAGTCACTCACCATTTTTTGTAGATTCTATTTTAAGTAAATTAACTTAAAACGAAAGAATAGGATATCCCCGAATTTTTTGAAGCATGATAGCATATACCCGACTTCTTTAAGAAGTCGGGTATCAAATCTTAATCAACTGAATTTGAGATTAATCATCTACTCCTTCAATCGGTGCAAAACCTTGCCGCTGAATATTTTCGGTTATTGTGCGGGGTTCGAGGAATTGCAGCAAATAATCCGGGCCGCCAGCTTTAGAACCAACTCCCGAAAGTTTGAATCCTCCGAAGGGTTGCCGCGATACCACAGCGCCGGTGATTCCGCGATTGATGTAGAGGTTTCCGACTTCAAAATCTGATGCGGCTCGATCGATATGGGAAGGCGTGCGAGAATACAATCCGCCGGTTAAAGCAAAATTCGTGCCGTTAGCAATCGCAATCGCTTCGCTGAAATTCTTTGCCCGAATCACCGACAAAACCGGGCCGAAAATTTCTTCTTGGGCGATAGTTGCTGTCGGCGATACTTCGGTAACTATGACTGGGCCGACAAAATAACCGGTTTCCGGTGCCGGCATTTCTAAAGCTATTTGAGCTTCGGCGCGACCTTTTTCGATGTATTCGCGGATGCGCGACTGGGCATTTGCATCGATCACAGGGCCGACTTGAGTGCCGGGATTTTCTGCAGGGCCGACATTGAGCGATCGCGTCGCTTCTACCAATCTTGCCAGAAAATTATCGTACACCGACTCGACCACAATTACTCGCGAACAAGCGGAACATTTTTGGCCGCTGTATCCAAATGCCGAATAAACTACGCCTGCAACTGCTTGGTCTAAGTCCGCACTTTCATCGACAATAATTGCATTCTTGCCGCCCATTTCAGCAATTACTCGTTTCAGGTGTTTTTGGCCCGGCTGCAAAATCGCAGCATCGGCATAAATTTTACAGCCAACTTCCTGAGAACCGGTGAAAGTAATCATGTGAACGTCAGGATGTTTGACCATGTAAGCGCCGACGGTTGAACCTTTGCAAGGCACGTATTGAAATACGCCTTTGGGGATGCCGGCTTCTAGCAAAATTTCGGCTATTTTTGCTGCAATTACTGAGGAAACTTCTGCCGGTTTGAGTAAAGTACAATTTCCAGCAACTAGGGAGGCAACTGTCATGCCGACGGGAATTGCCAGGGGAAAATTCCAAGGCGAAATGATTAAAGAAATGCCGCGCGGCTGATAGGTGTAGCGGTTGGTCTCTCCGGCTACGTCGTAATTTTTCCCTTGTTCCAACCGTTCCATTTCGTCGGCGTAGTAGCGGCAAAAATCAATAGCTTCGGAAACTTCGGCGTCGCATTCTCTGACTGGTTTGCCGACTTCCAACACCATCCAAGCTGATAGTTCGTGCCGCCGCTGTTCCATCAATTCTGCGGCTTTGCGGAGGACGCCGGCGCGCAGTCGGACGGGGGTTTTTCGCCAACTGGTGGAGGCTTCTTTTGCTGCTTGAAGGGCTTGTTTGGCCTGTTCTTCGGAAATCAATCCGATGGTGCCGACTACTTCTGTGGGATTGGAAGGGTTGAGTGAGTTAACGGTTGCTTCAGTATTTTGGTACTCGCCATTGATTAGCGGTAAATAGGTTTTACCTAAGTTGGCGCGCACTGATTTGATGGCTGTTTCTGCTTGTTGCCGCAATTTGGTATTGGCGTAGTCGGTATCGGCAACGTTGGGAAATACTTTGCTGTACACTAGCTGGTCATTGCCACTAGCAACTGGGGCGGCTAACAATTGTTCTATCGGCATTTCTTCGGAACTTTGCCGGATGAAAGAACTGTTGGCGGTATTTTCCAGCAAACGGCGGATCAAATAAGCCATTCCCGGCAGCAAATCGCCGTAGGGGCAGTAGACTCGGACGCGATAACCCCGATCGACCAAAAGCTTAGCCAATTTGTCGCCCATGCCGTACAGCACTTGCATTTCAAAGCGGCGGCGCGGTATATTCAGAGTTTCGGCAATGGCGATCGCCCTCGCTTGCGATCGTACATTATGACTGCCAATAGCTGCATACAAATATTCGTGATTTTCTAGCAGCAACTGCGTCATCTGCTCGAAATTGGCATCGGTAGCAACTTTGTCATTGTAGACCGGCTGCGGCCAATCTTTCTGCATCGCTTTGATAGTTTCCTGATCCCAGTAAGCGCCTTTTACCAGCCGCACTGTTACCGGATTTCCGCGTTTTTTTGCCCAGGAAATCAGGTTTTGCAAATCTTGGGCACTGTCGCGCAAATATGCTTGCAATGTAATGCCGATATCCGTGCGACTGCGAAACTCTTCCTCTAACAATAAGTCTTTGAGAATGGTCAGAGTTAAACTTTTGTAAGCATACTGTTCCATATCGAAATGAACAGCACATCCCAATTCCTTGGCGCGGCGCAGTAACAGGCGAATTCTCTCGCTTACTTTCTCCTCGCTACCTTTAGCATCCAAAGGGTCAAACTGAGAATAAAAAGCCGTTAACTTTACCGATACTTGCACTCGCGGCAGAGTTTCGCCGTCTGCTTTGTCAATTGCATCTACCTGCGGCCAATTCTTCGCTGCCTTCGCCAGTTCCTCCATCAATTCCAAATAGCGGTTAAGATAAATTTGCGCCTCAGTTTCAGTGATGACAGCTTCCCCCAAAAGGTCAACTGTAAAACCCATTTTATCTTTGCGAAGTCGCTCTAAGGTTTTAATTACCTGCTTGATATTTTCCCCAGAAATATACTTGTGCGCCAATGTTTCCACAGCAGGCGCAACTGTCGTCGCCGCCAATTGACCGGGAACCGAATCAGGGCTAGCAAAGTTGAGCAGTTTTTTCAATGCTTCGGGCAATTCTACCTCTTCGGCGGTCAGGTATTCTTGCAAGTGGCGGGCAATTTCCGGCCTGCTGCGCAGCGCCGGCAAACAGTCAATAAATCGAAACAGCTGCACCCGCAGTCCGGGGCTGGCCATCGCCCAATCCATCAGTTTGTCGTCCCAGCGCATTTGGTCTTGGAGTTGCCCGAAAAAAGAGCGCTTTTTCTCTTGAGTTAGCCGCAGGATTTCTTTGGCAATTTCCTGGGTTTTTGCTTCGTAGATGTTTTCAGATACTTGTGCGATCATTGGTAATAAGTAATTGGTAATTTGTAATTAGCAACAGGGGGGGTTATGTATTTTGTAACTACCCCCTGATACAATTATACTTGCTATTTGACTTCAATTTTAACTTGGTAGTTTGCTTGGCGATCGCCTGAAATTTCAATAGTATAATCGCCGCTACTGGCTAGTTGACCTTGCCACTGACCTGTGCTATCAGCAGTACCTAAATTTTCACCGTTAGGAGCAATAATTGCTGCGCTAACTTGACCTTGTTGAACATTTACTGTCATGCTTTGGCCGCTATTGCACTCCAGTAAGTAGCGCCTGGATATGTTGGCTCGCAAACTATTGCTCAGAGTAGTTCCCGTAGCACCGGCTGGAAAGTTAACTCGCTCGGTTACAGGGGTTTCAACTGCAGCGGGAGTTGCAGTTGGAGAAGGAGAAGGCGACGGCGAGGGGGAAGCAAGTTGCCCAACAGCAGACAGAGAGGGTATTTGAGTCGGACCCGGCGACGGAGGGATTGTGGCGGGCAGTCGCGTTCCAGGTGCTGGGGGAAGTCCGGGCCGGCGGTTGGCGGGCGCTGCTGGGACAGGCGGAGGGCTTTCGGGGAGGGGTACGTCAGCAGGTAGTTTGATTTGAAGGTTCGCTCTTTCCTGATACATTCTCCACGCTAGCAAACTGCCGAGACTAAGGACGGAACCGACTAAGATTCCGCTGAGAAAAACTGCCAAGATTTGCCAAGCTCGGGCTGGTTTTGGTTCGGGGTTCGCAGTTTGAATTGTTGGAGGCGGATAACTTGCAAGTTGAGTTGTTTCCGGCGCGCTATCGCCGGCAATTGGAATTGTTTCGGCTTCGTCGATTGGCGCTGAAATATCTTCGGGGGCGGCAATTTCTGCGGGAGTTTCTGCGGGTGCGGAAGTTGAATCGCCACTGGCAATTTGACTGCGCTCGATTTCATCGCTGGTAGGGGAAATTGTTTCCGGTTGCTGAGTCAAAATTTGTTTTTTTTCCTGTTCGTCGCTCATGGGGCTAAATTTATTTTACAAAGACCGCTTTTAGACATTTTACGTTACTGGTGCGATCGCCGGCACTGAAATTATCTAGCATCACGAAGAAGGCACGACACGGATTTTGACAAGGATACAGGGATTAATTATCGAGCCTTAGGATCGCGAATTAAATAACTTACAATTTTAATTATTATTGTGGGATGGGCGTCCCGCCCGTCCAAAAAGGACGGGCGAGACGCCCATCCCACTTTCAAGAGTGGAAGTTATTTAATTCTCATTCCTTAGTCCACAGTTATAAGGAAAATTGTTCATCTACATACAAAGCTGCCATGATATTAGTCTATATTATAGCGCTCAGTATTATAGCGCTCAATTTTTTAGTAATAAGAATAAACAAGTGAATGGAGTTCCTATAAAACTAAGGCTAATCCGGTGTTGGTACCTCGAAATCGTTAAAATATCGAACATCATAAGATGTGCCTGCTAAAGCTGTGACTAGCTTTTGGTCGAGAGTTAGCAAAGGCGCGTCAACTTGCTGTGAAAGAGCAACGTAACTGCCATCATACGCAGAGATTCCACAATTTAAGGCGATATTTGTTGCATCTAAAATCAGTTCAGCAGTAGATACTGCACGCAAGGATAAAGCTCTAAGATTAGCTAAATCTGTTGCAACATCGGCCTCCGCGTAAAGTCCAGCACGGACATACTTCCAGATAATATTTGCCCACTCAATGTAAAACAGATCTGGTACAAATATTTCAGTCTGTGGAATTTCAAGATGGGTAAACAATAGAACAACTTTAGATGATAGCGGATCGGGGAGAAATTGCTTAATTCCCACGCTAGCATGGACTACGCACCTCACAGGAGCGGTCATCTGTCGCGATCCTTTCTAATTAAAGCCGTACTATCTAGTATCATCCCCAGATTCGCCGGACGAGACTCGCGACGACGGCTGATTTCTGCCAATAGTTCTCTTACAGACTTTTTACCTTTTCCTGAGAGGGGTTTTCTCTCTGTTGACAACTCGGCTTCTAAAATGGCGATCGCAAACGCGCTAATCGAGCGGTTTTGAGCTGCGGCTAACTCTTGCAGTCTCGCGTACAATTCCTCTGGTATATTTTCTATTTGCAGGGTAGCCATCTGTTAAACTCCTAGCATATAGCAATCCTAAATCATTTGCATAATTATTGTAGGGGCAATCCCCCCGTGGTTGCCCGATAGATAGGGGGTAGGCACGGGGGCACTACCCCTACAAATTTATCTGAATCATTTAGGATTGCTATAGTTTGGCTAAATATTAGCATAGGGAGGCGGGTTTAGGAGGTATATTGAGATTTACTGTTGGGTAGGGGCGGGTTTACGAGATTGTTCGTTACAGGCGAGTATTGTTGGTGAACCCGCCCCTACAAATTCCTAATTCACGATTCCCGATTCCCGATTCCCGATTCCCGATTCCCAATTAGTAATTATTAGGCAAAGACTGCCAAAAAGTCCGGTCTTCTGGCTTCCTCACAGTATTCGTCGCCGACTGTACGTTTCCTTTCAATTCTTGATAATACCTGTCATCGAGAAAACTAACGCTGACGCCAGCAGGAAGCAGCAGTTGGCGCAATCTTTCTTGAGTGTAATCTACACCGTCAATCATTGGCCCGCGCGGATTTGAAACTAACAACTTGCCGTTAACTGGCACCGAATTGACCATATTCGGCCACCAAGCATAACCGCTGTAGCCAAACATCACCGGAACTTGAATAATTTGGTCGTCTCCGAGTAAAAACTCTCTTTTCAACTTCTCTACAATCGGATTAAGTTTCTGATTTTGTAAATTAAGATTGTGTTGAATTAAAACGCGATTTTTCAAGGCGGCGCTGACTGTTGTTTGAGTGCTCAAACCGCGATTGATCGTAACATCGCCGTAACCTCTTCCCTGCAATTCTTCCAACAGCTTAACTCCGGCTTCGGGACTGGCGATCGCCATTACATATTTTCCGGGAGTTTGAGTGGGAATAAAATTGATAATTTCATCGACTTGGCGAGTCAAAAGCCAAGAAGTATCAAGATCCACTGGTGGCCCTTGAATTCTCTGAGCTTGAATAAAATCAAGTACCTCTGGATTAAAACTACCATTTCCCGAATTCCCGTAATAAACTCGACCCATTGGGTGTCCGGGAATCGGCGGCGTCACCTGCAAATTGCCGTAGCCGTCAGACCACTGACTTACAGGGTCTTCAGAGCGACGAGTGCCAATTTTAAATACTTTCAAATTCCGGTCTTGAGGTGATTTAGCAGGCTGGTTTTTGTCGGGCTCGCTATTGCTTTTTAGGGCTACATTAAAGTGGCGTATTTCTGAGTTTTCTGGGAGTTGAACGTATCCGTTTTTCTGGGTATCTTGCATCCAAGTGCGATCGCCCTGGATAATTTTTACTTGAGCGCCTGTTGGTTCTACTGCTTGTTTTAGTTGGGAGATAAATTCGCTGTTTGCCGCTCCTCGGTCGCTCACCACAACTTCGGTTACTGGTGCTGTATTTGGCGCTAACATCCAAGGACTAACGCCCATTTGGATTGTTGTGGAGGCGATTTCTTGACCGTTGTTTTGGGCAGTTGCTTTGAGATTAACCGTGCCGTTCCAGTTGCGATCGGCAAATTGTTTAGCTTCGACGCCTAAAACAATATTGGTGCTGAAAACTAGAGGTTGAGCACCGGATATATCTACAGGTTTCCAGCCGTCGCCCGTCTTCTGGAAAACGCTGATGTGAGGGCTGGCAATGCTGTCGGCAGTGATAAATAATTGAGAGGTTTTGAAGTTTTCAGACAGTGTTAAGTTAACTTGAGAAAGCATTGCTGCACGGCGGGGAGCTATAACTTTGGTTTGTTGCCAAGTCGGTATCTTGCCGCGATCGTTATTGCGATCGTTAAATAAAATTAGCGCGCCTTTGGACAAAGACCATTGTTCTTTTCCCGCTTCGTCTTGCTCGTTAATTTGGCCATCTCTGTTAGTATCTCCCGCAAAGAAAAAGTTAGAGGGGGACGCGGAGGAGGTAACTGGGTCGGGAGTTGGTGTTGTGGTTGGTTGAGGAGTTGCTTGCTGATTTCTCTCTAACTCTTGTCTTTCAAGTTCTTTTCGTGCTAATTCTTGCCTTTCTTGTTCTTGTCTTTCAAGTTCTTTTCGTGCTAATTCTTGCCTTTCTTGTTCTTGTCTTTCAAGTTCTTTTCTGGCTAATTCTTGCCTTTCTTGTTCTTTCCTGGCTAACTCTTGCCTTTCTTGTTCTTGTTTTTCTAGTTCTTTCCTGGCTAATTCTTGTCTTTCTTGTTCTTGTTTTTCTAGTTCTTTCCTGGCTAATTCTTGTCTTTCTTGTTCTTTTCTGACTAATTCTTGCCTTTGGAATTCTTGCCTTTCAAGTTCTTTTCTGGCAAGTTCTTTTTTCTCTTGCTCTTTTCTCTCTATTTCTCGACGAGCTAATTCTTTTTTCTCTTGCTCTTTTCGGGCTCGCTCTCTTATCTCTTCTTCCTCGGCTCTAATTTTTTCAACAGAACGTGCAACTTGCAGTTCATAGGTAGCGACTGTGAGGTTTCCTTGGTATTCGATGGTTTTGTCGATCGCCCGATCGTTCAAAAAAGAACCGTGAGGAATGAGTCGCAGCGTATCGATAGCCCACTGCCACCGCCGTTGGGACTGTTCCCAAGTAGCAGAAGAAGGATTAGAAGTGCGTCCAATTTCGACTGCTTGGGCGGCTAATTTAGCAGCTTCGTCCCAATTATTTTTGGCGATTTCTTCTATTTGAATCTGAACTTGAACGTTTTGGAGTTGCTGGGCCAGAGTTTGGGATTGCTGGCGGTGGATTTGTGGTTTCCAAAATTCACCAGGAAACGGGGCGCTGTCGGGAGTTTTGGCAAGGTTATCTAATTGTACTTTGAGGCGATCGCGCAATTTGTAGAGTTCGGAAAGGGATTGCCCAGTTTCGCCGTCTGGCCCTCGCCCAGAGAGTGCGAGTTGGTAGTTTAGGGAAGGTTGAGCCACTGTTGCGGGGACTGCAACCCAAATAATACCGATGACGACACCGAAACCATTGATAATGGCGATCGCAATATATTTAACCAAGCGCATATAGTTTATCCTCAGACACCCAAATGATTTTACCTAATATTGGGAGCAGTGGGGGATTTAATTATAAGGACTTACCCATGGCGGCCCAGAAACCGGGTTTTTTAAGAAAATACATTGTTGCTGCGGACTGATTCGGTAAAAACCCGGTTTCTTTGTCGGAGTCTGTAAGTCTTGTTATAGCAAATTCGCGCCATGTTTTAAGCAGCCTCATTTTTTTTTATTGCTTGTTCAATTTCTTCTGGGTAAGCATCAGCATAAGCCCAAGCATTTACTAAATCAGCCGCAGTCAAATGGGGATAGCACTTAAAAAGTTCCGCATCGCTGCATCCGAGACGGCGATAACCCACCAGTACCCAAACTTGTATGCGAGTATTGCCCACACAGGCATCCCCTCCACAGACACCGGGAGTCTTTTTAATGCCTAAAGAACCGTTGGTTAAATTTTGAGTTAGGATGCTGATTAGTTTAGCTTTATCAACCGCATTTAATGTTAAGACTTGAGTTTCTAATTCTTGTATAGTCATAAGTGCGATCGCCGGAATATATTATCTAGATTATAGCAAATTCCCGCCATGTTTTAGGCTGCCTCATTTCTAGCGATCGCAGCTTCAATTTCCTCTGGGTATGCCTCAGCATAAGCCCAAGCATTCGCCAAATCTGCTGCACTCAAATGAGGAAAGTCTTGCAAAATCCGCACATCACTTGCACCCAGAATGCGATAATTTACCAGCGACCAAATAGGTATGCGAGTCTTGGCAATTCTAGCATCGCCACCGCACACGCCCGGAGTTTTTTCGATTCCTTGCCAAGTATTGCTTAAACTTTGAAATAATAGCTGTATTACCTGAATTTTTTCATCAGGAGTTAAGGTCAGTAGTTTTTTTTCTAATTCTTTTATTGTCAGTGTTTGCTATTTAATTGAGATTGAATAACATCCTGGTTAGAGTACACCGCATTGCCCTGTTTCTACAAACAATTCGGATAGGGATACGGCAGTGCCTTATCCTGACAAATATCTGCAATTAACCAACAGAATTTGAATGCAATCTATTAGCTAGATTATAGCGCTTGAATCAGCGCGATCGCCCGTTTTGTTAGCACATCTCGGCAATACTGATTCCTTACCCGTAGCTGCGACTTGAAAAAAATGGTACGATCGTATTAATGTGCGATCGAGAAAATCATACACCGCTATTGTAGAAATTATTCGTAGGAATTACGCACTCAGACCAAAGAAACCGCGTTTTTTAGAGAATCGGTCGCTGTGTACGAAGTATTTCGCAAAAAACCCGGTTTCTGACCGCACACTCAGACCAAAGAAACCGGGTTTTTCAGGGAATTTGTGGCTGTATACGAAGTATTTTCGCAAAAAACCCGGTTTCTGCCTTCCCACGAGTCAGTCTTATATTCATTTAGTCGCTTTCTCCATAAATGGAAGTAAAAATCGTGAAATCGCCCTGTTATTTCCTAATTTTTATCCTTATGGGATTATTTTTAACAAGCTGCGAACAGGCGAATTCCTTTCAAGAAATAGATCGAAAATTTAAAAATAGTAATGCGATTGAACAAGACAATTTTAACTTGCAAGCGGGCGATCGAACGGTAGATCGAACTAACAACATCCAAGCAATTCCGAAGAGTGGGAAGTTCGATAGAACTACCCACTCACCGGAAGAAAGTGCGATCGTGTTAGGAATTTTTGGGTTTTGTTTGATGTGTTATTTATTAGTTTGGAAGTTTCGCGGGAGGGAAGAAGCTAACAAGATGCTGAGAAGAATCAGAAGAAGAGTGAAGTGAGGATAGATACTTGCTAAACCTCATTTTTTCTTAGTGCGGTTGCGTTTTATCGATTCAGTCGCCGTATTTTTTGCTTTTTTTTGTTTTTCTTTACTTGCTTTAGATCCATTGACAGCACTACCACTTATCGGTTTGCTGGAAAATCCCGATGTATCGGAGTTTTTAGCTGCAATTATAGGAGCAATGCTAGCATTATATATCTCCTGAAATTGTGTTAGACCTTCCCCCGTACTCATATCAAACCCTGCTTGATGACCGAGCGTTACAAAGGATTTGGCAAATCCAAATTTAGAGGAATCTTCCATAATCTCCTTAAATTCCGGCTCGATATCCCGCAGGTATTTGATAATTGAAGTGGCATTTCGCAGTTTAAATTCTCGCTTCAAAAATTGCCAGAACGCCAATAATTCCGGGATAGCATTTTCACCTTCTTCCGGCGAAAGCAAAGTCACTTTCCTGGGAAACAACTCTTCGACTACAGTTGCGACATCTTCCACTTTCATGCGAGGCAGCGTAAAACCTTCATAGCCGAAACCGTAATAAATGAACTGCGAGATCCAAAATCCAACGTCTGGATAAGTTTTACAGTATTCTTCTCCTTCGGTAGAATTGACAAATAGCTCGATTAGCGTTTCCTGATAATCTTCCAGGAGTGGTTCTGCTTCGTCATAATCTAGGCCATTTAGTTGGCGGATATTAAAAGGTTGATCTGACATAGTTGAAAATTTTTTAATTTAATTGACTTTAGCTCTAAGGTTAGTACAATTTTTGCAGTTCTATTAATTCTTTAGGATTTCATTATATTTAAAAAATCTCCGAGCGCAGGTATATTTGACTAGCACCGATCGCCCGTGACTATTTAAACCAAGCTAGCATTGTATAGGGCGATCGCCCCTCTCCAGCGAACAGCGAAAAATGCGATATAATCTCAAGTAAAAGTATAATTGTTTGAGCTTGGCAGTCCGCCACTTCAAATTATGAAGTCAACACAACAGTTTACAGCAATCATTGAACGAGAAGGCGACGGATATGTATCCCTTTGCCCAGAACTTGATATGGCCAGCCAAGGTGACAATATAGAAGAAGCGCGACGGAATCTGATTGAGGCGCTAGAACTATTTTTTGAGACAGCAGATCCTTCTGAAGTAAAGAATAGGTTGATACTCGGCGATTGAAATCGCGACTATACAAACAAAGTCAGCCTCCGCCGACTGAAGAATATTAATATCAAAACAAAACCCAAAACAAAAACCCGGTTTATCCAAAAAACCGGGTTTAATCATCTGCGTTAATCCGCGTTAATCCGCCTTCATCAGCGGTTGCAAAATCCTACAACTGCTTCACTTCAGAAACCAACTTCGCAACCACATCCTTAGCGCTACCAAACAACATCATCGTCTTATCCTTGTAAAACAACTCATTATCCACACCGGAAAAACCAGCACTCATCCCGCGCTTGATCACGATCGTATGCTTAGCCTTATCAACCTCCAAAATCGGCATCCCATAAATCGGGCTCGCCGTATCGTGACGCGCCGCCGGATTCACCACATCATTCGCACCGATTACCAAAGCAACATCCGTTTCTTCAAACTGCGGATTGATATCATCCATATCGTACAACTGCGGATAAGGCACGTTTGCTTCCGCCAACAGTACATTCATGTGCCCCGGCATCCGCCCAGCCACCGGGTGAATCGCGTATTTCACGTCAACACCCATTTTTTCCAAACCGTCGGCCAACTCGCGCACAGCGTGCTGTGCTTGCGCTACAGCCATTCCGTAACCCGGAATAATTACCACAGATCGCGCATAACCCAACATCATCGCACTTTCTTCGAGATTGATGCTGCGAACAGTTTTGTCAGCAGCACCAGCAGCCCCAGCAGCACCCGCAGCACTACCGCCACCGCTACCAAAGGCGCTAAACAGCACACTAGAAAGCGATCGATTCATCCCCTTGCACATGATTTGCGTCAAAATAATCCCCGACGCGCCCACCAATGCACCAGCGATAATCAGCATATTGTTCATCAAAATGAACCCAGCCACACTCGCCGCAATCCCCGAATAAGAGTTAAGCAGCGACACCACCACGGGCATATCGCCGCCGCCAATCGGGAGCACAAACATGATGCCCAGAATATTGGAAATCGCCACCAAAGCCAGGAATACCGGCACATTTTCGGGATTCGTCAGCATATAACCGCTGCCGGCTAAAAGTGCGATCGCCAGCATGGCATTAAACGGCTGTTGCAGCGGAAACGTGACAGGCGCACCCGGCAGCAATTCTTGCAGTTTCGCAAAGGCCACAAGGCTACCAGTGAAGGTAATTCCGCCAATGAGCACACCCAAAAGAATCGTGATTGTCGCGTCTGGAGTTGGCGATTGGGGGATGCTGAGATAGCGCCAGAATTCGCCCACAGCAACGAGTGCAGAAGCCGCGCCCCCGAAACCGTTAAGCAAACCCACCATCTGCGGCATATCCGTCATCGCCACGGTATTCGCCATAATCGTTCCCAAAATGGAACCGACGATAATTCCGACAGCTATCAATTCGTAGCTGACTACTTGTTTTTCCAGCAACGTACCGACGATCGCAATTAACATCCCGATCGCAGCTAACACATTTCCTTGACGGGCGGTTGCAGGGGAACCCAACTGTTTCAAACCGACAATAAACAAAGATGCGGCAACTAAATAAGCTAGTTGAATGCCACTGGGCAGAAAATCGCTCACGCTTTAACCTCTTTTTTCTTGAACATTTGCAGCATTCGATCGGTTACTAAGAAACCGCCGACTACGTTAATTGTGGCCAGGGCGATCGCGATCGTCCCCAAAATCGAAGTAACAGTCACACTGCCTTGGCCAGAAATCAGAATTGCACCTAAAACCGCAATTCCCGAAATCGCATTCGATCCCGACATCAAAGGTGTGTGCAGCGTCGGCGGGACTTTATTGATTACTTCAAATCCCACAAACGACGCTAGAGTAAACACCACTAAACCTGCAATCAATCCTTCTGCCATGACAATTGGTAATTGGTAATTGGTAATTGGAAATAACTCGTTCCCGGTTGCATCCGCCAGTCCGCCAGGGAATGAATTCCCTGGCTCAAAGCCAAAGTCCTCTTAAGAGGACTAATAGAAATCTCCAATAATTATTGTGGAACAGGCCGGAAAGCCTGTTCAAAAAAGGCTTTTATGGAGATATCTAATCAGTTCTTCAGTCCTCTTAAGAGGACTTTAGCTTTGAGGCAGGGGTTTCAACCCTTGCCGGACTTTGCCTCATAACGACAGAATCTAACTGACGGCTTCAGCCTGAGCTGCCAAAGCATCGCGAACTCGCTGGTTGCTAATCTCACCGTCGCGGGCAACGCAAGCACCAGCAATGATATCGTCTTCAAAATTCAAATTTAGTTCCTTATCTTTGACCATCAACTGAACTAAAGCCGAGATATTCTTCGAGTAAGTTTCGCTAGCGTGTACGGGCATCGACGAGGGCACATTAATCGGGCCGATGACATTAACGCCGTTCCATTCAACTTCTTTCCCCGCTTCCGTGCATTCGCAATTGCCGCCTTGTTCGGCCGCGAGGTCAACAATTACCGATCCGGGCTTCATTTGAGAAACCATTTCTCTAGTAACTAAAATAGGTGCTTTTCTGCCGGGAACTTGAGCGGTGGTAATCACTGCATCGGAAGCGCTGACGTGTTGGGTGAGCACTTGGCGGGTGTATTCTTTGGCCGCTTCTGATAGCTCTTTAGCATAACCTCCGGCGGCGACGGTTTCTTCCTTGAGTTCGACATCAAGGAATTTAGCGCCCAAACTTTGCACTTGTTCTTTTGTTTCCGGGCGGATGTCGAAGGCTTCGACTACCGCACCCAAACGGCGCGCCGTGGCGATCGCCTGCAAGCCCGCAACGCCCACACCCATTACCAATATTTTCGCGGGGCGAATAGTACCCGCCGCCGTTGTCAGCATCGGAAAATATTTCGGCAAAGCCGCTGCTGCGATCAATACCGCTTTGTAACCGGCAACGTTGCCCTGAGATGACAGTGCATCCATGCTTTGAGCGCGGCTGGTGCGCGGGATCATTTCCATGCTGAATGCCGTTACTTTGCGATCGGCTAAACGCTGCACTAAAGCTGGAGCTCCCAGAGGATTCAAAAATCCGATGAAAACGCCTCCTTCGGGGAGTTGATGAACTTCTGATTCTTGCAGGGCCCCGATTTTCACGACGACATCGGCTTCGCCCCACAGCCTAGCGGTATCGGCGACAACCTGAGCTCCCGCTTCTTCGTAAGCAAGATCCGAAAAAAAGGATTTTGCGCCGGCACCGGCCTCAACCCAAACTTCGACGCCCTGTTTGACTAATCGGGCTACAGCGTCGGGTACTAAAGCCACCCGGCGTTCCCCTGCTTCGACTTCTTTGGCGATCGCTAATTTCATGAACTCTCCTTGATTCTAGTTAACCCTTGTCTGGGGGTTTCAACTACGTTGACACAGACCGATATCGACAGACACAGACAGGGCGGTTGAAACCGCGTCTACACAGACAACCTGCCTCCAGGGATTGAAACTCAAATTTCCCAGTCCGCGCACCATCCCCACCAGAGGCAAGTGTAGGCGCGATTTCCATCGCTGGCTGGCTCAAATTTCCCAGTCGGCGTGGACCCACCAGAGGCAAGTGTAGGCGCGATTTCCATCGCTGGCTTACTTCTGACGTTGATAGTAAAGCCGATCGCCACCAGGAGGGCAGCTTCTTTAACTTCTTTTATAGATTGAACTCCGCTAAACTGTGAAATTTGCGTCAGGGTATGATAGACTTTACTGCTGAGTAATTCTGTAGTTTAAAGGTCTGTTGTCAGTATTACCCAAAAAATAATTGATGTCAGCCAGCGTGCGATCGATTCTGGCGCTCGAATTGCCGAGACAGTCGGTATATTAAAGACATTCATAGCAAATTGCCCCCAGTAAATATTTAAGGTTCCATCGTAATTTTGATAAGAGGAGTGATTATGAGACGATTATTTTCAGCATTAGCGGTGACAAGTTGCTTGGTGACTGGGTTGCCCGCCATCAGCTCAGCCCAGTCCATGCCAGGATTCACAATTTTCGGTGGGCCCGATCGCGCCAACCAATTAAACTATCGCTTAGATTACGGCAAAGCGGGGATGAGCGGCGATAGATATCGGCTGCGAATTCCTTCCAAAAAAGTAAGTTTGGCGATCGCCCAACTGAACATATCCTATCCAGACTACTACAAAGGCGAATTCGACCAAAAAGACATTAAAGTGCGCGTCAAAGACAAATCAATCGAATTGCAAGAAGTAATCTGGGACAAAGAAAATCGATTCATAGAAATTTATCCCAAAGAACCAATTGCCGCCGGCAATAATGTTGAGGTTGTACTCTCCAACGTCACAAACCCATCTCCGGGCGGAATGTACCATTTCAACGTCCGCATCCGCACCCCTGGGGACGTTCCCTTGCTGCGTTACCTCGGTACTTGGCTGTTGAGCATTAATTGAGGGAAGAGTTCGGGGAAGGAATTTCTCGTTAGTCAAGCGATCGCAACAGAAAAATTAAATGTTGCGATCGTTTTGCTACGGGCAAAAATTTAACTCTACTCAAATCCTGGTTTTCGGGAGTTGTAAAATAGAACCTCCGGCTCATATCGCAATTGTCAAGGATTCGTAAAATAAGTCTAGGGGAGCCCCCCGATGGTTGCCCTTCGCTAATTAGGGCTAGGCTTAGGGGTGCTACCCCTACAAAATGTTTACCAATCGAATAGGATTGCTAAGGCCGTACTTGCAGCATGAATCTACTAGCAAAAATCAAAACAATACAACTTCCTCCAGCGCTGCGATCGAGAAATTATCGCCTGTTTTTTGCAGGACAAGGAATCTCGCTGATTGGCAATTGGATGACGCAAGTCGCTACTGTTTGGCTTGTCTACAATTTGAGCGATTCACCTTGGATGCTCGGCGTAGTAGGATTTACAAGTCAAATCCCCACATTAATTTTACTGCCTTTTGCAGGAGTTTTAATCGATCGCTGGAACCGCCACCGAGTCATAGTTGCCACTCAAATATTAGCAATGGTTCAATCCTTAGCGCTAGCAGTTTTAGCGCTAACAGGAGTCATTAACATTTGGCACATCCTGGTACTGAGTTTCTTTCAAGGCGCAATTAATGCCTTTGACGCGCCGGCACGGCAAGCTTTTGTACCGGAACTTGTAGAAAAGAAAGAAGATTTAGCAAATGCGATCGCCCTCAACGCTTCCATGTTCAACGGAGCCCGACTAATCGGCCCAGCAATTGCAGGTTTGCTGATAGCTACAGTCGGCGCAAGTTATTGCTTTCTCATTGACGGACTCAGCTACATCGCTGTAATTGCAGGCTTATTAGCGATGCAGATCAAAGCCCGTAAAATTCCAGCAACTAATACCAAACCCTTACAAAGATTAAAAGAAGGATTCGTTTATGCCTTCGGATTTCCCCCAATTCGAGCAATTTTACTGCTATTAGCATTAGTCAGTTTTGCCGGAATGTCCCACACAGTTTTAGTCCCAATTTTTGCCACCAAAATTCTGCAAGGCGGCCCACAAACTCTCGGCTTCTTGATGGCTGCTTCGGGAGTCGGAGCCTTTGCGGGGGCGATTTCATTGATTTCGCGCACAAGTATAGTTGGCCTCGGCAAATGGATTGCGATTTCACCAGCAATTATGGGATTCGGACTGATAGGTTTGGGATTGTCTCGCGTCTTAGGGCTGTCATTAATCATGATGTTGTTTGTGGGGTTTGGTTTCATTTTGCAATTTGCAGGAGGAAACACATTTTTACAAACAATCGTTGAAGACGACAAACGCGGAAGGGTGATGAGCATATACACCATGGCATTTTTTGGAGTAACACCGTTTGGGAATTTAGTTGCCGGCGGCTTGGCAAATTATATCGGCGCTCCCAATACAGTCATCATTGGAGGTATACTTTGTGTTTTAGGCTCAATAGTTTTTACCAAACAGTTGCCAGCTTTAAAAAACTTAGTCCGACCACTTTATCAAAAAATGGGTTTAATTCCGCACTAGCGATTTAGCCTAAAAGCACAAAAGCCAACATTAAACAACATTCCCAAAGCTAATATCTGACCAAGAATTTCAAAGGTGGTACCCGCCACGTAATTTATCCGTGGAATCAATCCCAAATCGAAAATTGAAAATCCTCAAGCCCCCGCATTTATCCGTGGGGTCAATCTAAAATCTAAAATCTAAAATCTAAAATCGATTGACTGTATCTCCAGCAATCCTCAACAACTTGTCAACTTCTCTCTTCTCATCTCTTTCTCTGCGCCCTCTGCGCCCTCTGCGGTTAAAACATCCAAATTAATTACGCAACCAGAGGTTAAACCAATGGCAAATACAAGTGCAATACCACAGCAGAGCGATCGCGTTCCCTTAAAAACCTGGATCGGCGTCATGGGAACAATTCTCGGCGCATTCATGGCAGTTTTGGACATCCAAATCACCAACGCATCTCTCAAAGATATTCAAGCAGCTTTAGGCGCAACCTTAGAAGAAGGTTCTTGGATATCCACCGCCTATCTAGTTGCAGAAATAGTCGTAATTCCGCTGACTGGCTGGCTGTCGCAGGTATTTTCATTCCGTCGCTACATCTTGGTAAATGCCGCTTTCTTTATATTCTTTTCCATGTGCTGCGCTTGGGCGTGGAATTTGAATTCAATGATTGTATTTCGGGCTTTGCAGGGGTTGTCAGGCGGCATTTTAATTCCGATGGCTTTTACATTTTTGCTGACAAATTTGCCGCCCAAAAAGCAGCCAATCGGCATGGCCATGTTTGCACTGACAGCTACTTTTGCACCATCCATCGGGCCGACATTGGGAGGGTGGCTGACTGAGAATTACGGCTGGCAATATGTCTTTTATTTAAATTTAATTCCAGGGCTGATGCTGCTAGCTGCTGTGTGGTACGCCGTCGCCCCCACACCGCTGAAACTCGAACTGCTAAAAGAGGGCGACTGGTGGGGAATTATCTCGATGGCGATCGGCTTGGGTTCGCTGCAAGTCGTCTTAGAAGAAGGAAGCCGCAAGGACTGGTTTAGTTCGGATTTTATTGTGCGTTTAAGCATAATTGCTGCAATATTTCTCAGTGCTTTTTTCTGGATTGAACTAACTCGCAAACGGCCGTTTATTAACTTGCGCTTGCTGACCCGCCGCAATTTCGGATTAGCAACTATTGTGAATGTATCCTTGGGGGTGGGATTGTACGGTTCGGTGTACATTTTGCCCCTGTATTTAGGTCAGATTCAGCAGTACAATGCCATGCAAATTGGCGAGGTGATTATGTGGGCTGGGGTGCCGCAGTTATTCCTCGTGCCGATGGTGCCGAAATTGATGCAGCGAATCGATATGCGGCTGATGATTGGCATCGGTGTGAGTTTGTTTGCGGTGAGTTGTTTTATGAATGCCAGCATGACTCACGAGACGGGTATCGATCAGTTGCGTTGGTCGCAATTAGTAAGGGCATTGGGACAGCCTTTAATTATGGTGCCGCTGTCAACTATTGCCACTGCTGGTATGGAGAGACACGAGGCTGGTTCGGCTTCTGGTTTGTTTAATATGATGCGAAATATGGGAGGTTCGATGGGGATTGCGGCCCTAGCAACTTTGGTGACGCAACGCCAGCAATTTCACTCGAATCGATTGGGGGAATCTGTTTCTTTGTACAATCCGGCAACCCAGGAGCGAATTAATCAAATGACTCAGTATTTTGTGAGTCGCGGTGCAGATTTAAGCGTGGCGAAAGACCAGGCAATTAAGGCAATTGATAATATTGTCCGCCGTGAAGCTTATGTAATGGCTTTTAATGATTGTTTTTATTTTGTGGGAATTGCTTTGCTGTTAAGTGGGATTGCTATTTTGGGTTTTAAAAAGGTGAAAGCGGGTGCGGGTGCTGGGGGAGCTCATTGATTGTGTAGCAATACGGTTCAGTTAAGCTCGATCCCCCCTAGCCCCCCTTAAAAAGGGGGGGACAAGAACTTACTCTTGCGTCCCCCTTAAGAAGGGGGATTTAGGGGGATCTCAGAGGAATAAATATTTTAACTGAACCGTATTGGATTATGTAGGGGGCGGAGTGCGCTGCATCTTTGGGGCGGGCTCTCCTGCCCACCCCACAATAATTTTAAGAGTTTTCAAAATGCCAACTAAATGTTTTTTAGCTTATTTACCATTCTTGTTGAGCTTCTGCTTCTGCTTGGATTAAATTTTGCCGCAGTTGCACCCAATTTATTTGATGGGAGGGCAAGTCTTCGATGAGCTTTCCGCGCTGTAAATGCAGAATTCGCGTGCTAAATTGCTCGGCTAATTCTAATTGATGGTTGACCATTACAATTGTGGTTTGGCCGTTTGTTAGCTGTATCAATACTTGCAAAAGGTGGCCGGCTTTTCCTGCGTCTAGGGCGGATGTGGGCTCGTCTAAAAGCAAGATTTTTGGTTGCAGGATGATGCCGCGGGCGATCGCCACGAGCTGTTTTTGGCCTGTGGAAAGCTGAAATTCGCTGCGATCGAGCCATTCTTGGGGTATGTGCAGTTGTTCGATCGCCCCGGTAATTCTCTCAGCAATGTTTGATGCAGTCACGCCCCGCAGCTTCAAAGGATAAGCCAATGCTTCTCGCACCGACATTCCCAAAAGCTTGGATTCTTGCAGGATGAGGGTGATTTGTTTGCGGAGTTCGATCGCAGGTATTTGGCGATATTCTGTATTTTCCAGATAAATCGAGCCGCTGGTGGGACTGCTGAGCCGATTTAGCAGTCGCAACAGCGTTGTTTTGCCGGCACCTGAAGGGCCCACAATTGCCACGCGAGATCCCTTGTGTACCTGAAACGATATATTTTCCAACAAATAACTGGAGGCGATCGGTGTTTTCAAGCTTACACTGTCAATTCGCAGTTGAGGATTTGTTTCTGTATTATTTTCCGAATAATTAGGCATTTAATTAATTAAAAATATGGCTTTTGTGGAACGGGCATCTTGCCCGTTCTTAAGGCAGGCAAGATGCCCACTCCCCAATCCAACTCACTCTTTGTGGAACGGGCATCTTGCCCGTTCTGGAGGCAGGCAAGATGCCCGCCCCACAATCCAACCCAAACTCAAACTTTTACAGCTTTTTCTAAAGGAAAACCCAGCTTTTCGCGCTGTTCCAAATAAAGCTGAGCAACTCGCCGCGCCAAGTTGCGAATTTTGGTGATATACCGAGTTCTTTCCGTTACAGAAATCACACCTCTAGCATCGAGCAAATTGAAAGTGTGAGAACATTTTAGCACATAATCAAGACTAGGCAAAACCAATCCTTTTTTTGTCAATTGTTCGGCTTCTTGCTCGTACAATCCAAATAGAGTAAACAGCAATTCGGGATTGGAAGCTTCAAAGTTATAAGTACACTGTTCTATTTCTCCTTGCAGGTGAACGTCGCCGTAAGTGATGCCATCTTTCCACTGAATTTTCGTCATCGCATCGACTTCTTGGAGATACATTGCTAGGCGTTCTAGTCCGTAGGTAATTTCAATAGATACGGGGCGACAGTCAATGCTACCGCACTGTTGAAAGTAGGTAAATTGGGTGATTTCCATGCCATCGAGCCAGACTTCCCAGCCGACGCCCCAAGCTCCGAGGGTGGGCGATTCCCAGTTGTCTTCTACGAAGCGAATGTCGTGGTCTTCAGGGCTAATTCCTAATGCTCTGAGGGAGTCTAAATAGATATCTTGGATGTTGGGAGGAGAGGGTTTAATTAAAACTTGATATTGATAGTAATGTTGGAAGCGGTTGGGATTTTCGCCGTAGCGTCCGTCGGTGGGGCGGCGACAGGGTTCGATGTAGGCGACTGACCAAGGTTCGGGGCCGATTGCTCTGAGAAAGGTGTGGGGATTCATGGTTCCTGCACCTTTTTCTGTGTCGTAGGATTGGGCGATCAGGCAGCCTCGATCGCTCCAGAATTGATTCAAAGTTGCAATGACTGATTGAAAGTTCACTGGTTTAAATATGGTTAGCGAGTGTCTAAACTTATTTAAGCATACTCAAGGCACGGTTTATTGAAATAAACCCTGCCGAAATTAGATAAGACAGGATTTATAGCGAATTGCCCTACTCTGCTTTTTCACGTTTGCGTTTTTCGATTTCGGCGATCGGTAATAGTAAATTTTCTTCTATTTCTTTGCCTACTGTCTGGGTGACTTTACACCCGCTATTCAGGCCATCTATTAACAACTTATTTGCCTCATAATACTGCCACAGTAATTCCCATTGTAGATCACTAAATTGCCAAATATGTCCAATATTACGATACTCAATTGTCATATTTCGTAATTGAGCGAGCCAAACTTCTCCCTTGCGTTGCCAAAAAGAGATAAATTCTTGTCTGCCTACTATAAATGGCGAAGGTGTGGGCAACTGTTTCTTTAGATGTTCTAAGATTTGTTTAATTGTTGATTTATCAATAAGCGAGATAAGCCTATTTAAAGCAACCATAAGAACAGAAGCACGAACTGGAGATATAGAGGTTTCTAACTCTTGACAAAGATATATTCCACGAATGAGAACACGTGTCAGCTCACAATCTATCGCTAGATCATAATTAAGTGCATGGGTAAGAGTAGTATCAAAATTATGATTACATATGATAAAATTATCGTCATCGTCTACATGGACAAATGGATTTATATCACTATAAGTTTGGAACTCATTATCAAAGTTAATATCAAGATTACAAGCAAACTCTATAGCGGGGGAAAAATCGTCAAAAAGCTCAAGACTAAAATAAAAGGCTCTGATAGCGGAGAATTTATAACAACTACTAATAGATTGAGTTTTGTGGTATAACCAATTTATAAAAAACTGAAGGTTTTTATCTTCTGCTATGAGTTCATCAATTATTTCTTTAGTCAAGAGTAAAAGGTCACTGGCATCTTGTAAAATTTGCGTTGTTATCAAGAATACTTCGCGCCATTGGATTTGAGTAATGTGAGTGGCTAGATATGGAAATAATTCTTTATTATCAGCAATATTTTTAGCCACCAAATACTCTTGAAACGTCAAATGCGAAAAGGACCAAACCTTCTGCGCCCTCTCAATCAACAACCCATGCTGCGCTTCCATCGCCTTCAACACCGCTCGACTATCCCGCTGCCCAATTCCCAAAAACTCCGAAATATAATCCTCCAATTCCTCCTGCTCAAATAGCACATATTGCTCTTGCTCAAACTTCTTCACCGCCAAATGGCTCAATAACTCCAACTTCCGCTCTACCGACAAATCGCGATAAATCTCATCCCGCTCAATCTCCCGAGACTTGTCCCACTGCTCCAGCAGCAACTCCAACCCCTCTTCATAAAGCTTGGAACGCTTCGAGTAAAACTTTCCCTTGTGGTGAAACACCGCACAAGTCAAACTCAGCAAAATCGGCGTAATTGCTAACTCCCGAATCGGCTTATTCTCCTCCAAAAAGAGCAGCCCGAGAAACTCCTCGGCTTTTGCCAGTCCCCCCGACTCATCCCCCATCACCGCCTTATACCAATGTTGGGCAAAAGCCTGCACCTGCGACTCATTAAAATCCGCCACCTCCACATAATCAAACCGCTCAAACCGCGATTCCTGACTCTGCGTTCGACAGGTCACAATTACCTGCACCTGCGGATAACTGCGAGCAAACCGCTTGATTTCCTTGGCGATTTTCTTCCCATCTTCTCCCGTCACCTCATCCAACCCATCCAGCAGCACCAGCGCCCGACCTCGATCTAACGCCAATTGAGTTTCGGCATCCGATAACCGCCAGCATCCCTCTAGATAACGCTCTAGCGAATAGGCAACCTCACGCCCATCCTCGACAAAATCTCGCAGTTTAATCAAAACCGGAATCCGGTGCGCTTGTAAATTACCTGCGTTGCACTCCATCACCACTCGCTGCAAATACGTGGTTTTTCCCGAACCCGGTTTGCCCACCACCATCAGGTTTTTATTCTTCGCCAGCACCTCTTTGCCTGACACTCGTTCGTCTTCCCTGCCCAAGCCAATGCGATCTAAACTGCGATAGCTGGGATTGTTGCTGAAATCTTGGCACAAATCATGGAATTCCGACTTACGACTACTGCTCAGTTTCTCCAGAATATTGACATCCACAAACAAATCACCCAACGGCACCCAACGATCGACCCCCCAAAGCGGCATGGTGCCGTGCAACCGTTGGATGTCATCGTGGAGGCGCGATCGTACCTGCTGAACTAACGCATCAATGTCATCTTTCTCGCTCTCTGCAGGCGGATCTGAGAGTGAACTCGGTGGTTTACCTTTCTGCTGAACGAGTTCATCATCGGGTTCCCATTTAAGTTTGAGCTTTTTGCAGATGCAAAGAAACTGCTTGCGCTGAACAGGTTCACCTTTGAAAAATTTGTTGATGGTAGTACGCGACATCTTTAATTCAGCAGCCAAATCGGATTTGCTACCAAATTTTGCTAATGCGCTGTCCGCGTTTTTCAGTTGAGTTGGCGATAACCTGAGAGATCGCCCGGTACGTTCTGTCATGTAGTGGTTCCAGCTTTCCCCAATTCTAGCGACGCGATCGTAACTTGGACAAACTTGTACATAACCTGGGCGGTAGGCGATCGTATCTAAAACCAGCCTCCTATCTTGCATTTGGCAGATTGTTGAGAGTTTCAACAAAGATGACCAACATGAAGATTTCAAATAAGAAAAAATGGCTCAAAGTAACCGAGTTTGCAGTGGTTGGCGTTGCCACTTGCCTCAATCCCCACGCAGGATTTCTGCTGTTTCTGCTCAAGCTGTGCTTTCAAGTCCTGACAGCATTGCAGAAAGATGAGACGAGTCAAATAGATAAAAGCTAGAAATCCCCGATCGCCTTTGCGAAAAAATTCAACAGGGCGATCGGTTCCCCAAATTCCTATAGCGATATCGCAATTTCAGCAGATTGATTTCCCCCATTACGAGGGCGCAGATGTAAGGTAATTTCCGTATCGAGTCGCTTGAGGAAAAGCAGTAGTTTTCCCTCGCTGAACCGTTGAAACTCTCCGTTCATTAAATCAGAGACTTCTGGTTGTGGGATGCCCAGTAATTCGCTCATTTCACGCTGTTCCAAGTTTCGCTGTTTCAACAGACGAAGTACCTGAATTCCGATTTTACCCCGCGCAAAAAGTTCGTCAGCATCTGCCAATCCAAGGTCAGCAAATACATTACCGCTGCTTTCTTCAAAAATGGTTTCTTCGGTCATAATTGTTCCTCACTCGCTAGTGCGTCTTGATAGCGTTTTTTAATTAAATCAACATCAGCCTGTGGGGTTTTAATCCCTTGCTTTGATTTCTTCTGAAAAGCGTGCAACACATAGATTTTGTCACCAATTTTTACAGCATAAACCGCCCTGTAAGTATCCGTATCGTAACGTTTGACGATTTCATACACACCGCTTTCCACCCCTTTAAAGGCCTTGGCTGACAAAGGAGTTTCCCCAGCTTGCACCAGTTGTAGCGCATAACCTACCGCTTTTTGTACCTCTTCAGGAAACTCGCGGATATTTTTGCGAGAGTCTCCCATCCAAACAAGAGGTCGTAAAGGCACTTCTATATTATCTTTGTTATCGACCATTTTATACGAAATTTCCTGTAAAAATCAAGTTTGACAATAGCATAAAATGTTGCCCAGCCTAAAAATCGATTTCTCCCATAATGGATTCTTGTGTCATGGTTGTTTCTCTCTTGGCATGGTATAGTACCCATCTTCGATTCCCATCGACAACTCATGAAAACAGACACCATTTTCTACAGCCTGTTTCAAGAATTCCCCAGCTTCTTCTTTGAACTGATCGATCGCCCTCCAGACGAAGCCGCCGCCTATGAATTCACCTCCCGCGAAATCAAACAACTCGCATTCCGCATCGACGGGTTATTTCTCCCCAAAACCGAAGAACCTGAAAAACCATTTTACTTGGCTGAAGTTCAGTTTCAACCCGATGCCGACTTGTACTACCGCATCTTCGGCGAACTCTTTCTCTACCTGCGACAATACAAACCCCTCAATCCTTGGCGGGTGGTTGTCATTTATCCCAATCGCCGCATCGAACACGAACAGATGCTGCAATTTCAGGAACTCTTAACCAGTCAATCGATTTTAGATTTTAGATTTTAGATTTTAGATTAAAGACTTGAAGAATTGAAGAATCGACTCCAGTGATAAATCCAGGGGCTGATGATAAGAACTCAGAGCTTTTTTATCCCTCCACGGATTTACCTCGATGAATTGCCAGAAGCTGCAGATCGATCGCGCTTGAGTCAAAGTTGTTAAACTGGTAATTGAGCCAGCAGAGACAGCAGCAGAACAAGCACGCCAGTCGATCGCAATGGCCCGACAACAGTTGTCCGATCCAACCGTTCTACGCGATTTAATTAACCTCATCGAAACAATTATCGTCTACAAACTCCCCCAGAAAAGCCGCGAGGAAATTGCCGCCATGTTGAATTTAAGCGAACTCAGACAAACTCGATTTTACCAGGAAGTCAAGCAAGAAGGCTTAGAAGAAGGACTCGAACAAGGCAAGCAGGAAGGTCAGCGGCAGGCGAAGTTAGAAGCCATTCGTCGCACGATAGGGTTGGGGATAAATTTAGAGACGATCGCGCAATTATTAGATTTGTCTCTCGAATTTGTTCGCCAAACAATTAACAAAATTCAACGGGAATCGATGTCACTCCCCGAACAAAATATCGACTCATTTATCGAACTATTAACTCAGCAGCGATCGCTCTTCGGGGCCGAACAATTAACCCAACTAGCCCAGCTAATTGAACCCTTATCCGATGAGATCGATGTCCTTTCAGAAGCGATTTCATCCTGGGCTGAAAATTACCCTTCAATTCAGGAAGCTCAAGCCAAACTGCTCGAACCACTACCGCCGGCTAAGGCATCAGAAAAAGCAGCAGTCACCCGAGAAACTAGCGAATCTCAACTCGGCGATCGCCCCAACAAACAAACTCTCACAAATGCCATTTTATTGTAGCGCGAGCTGCCATATTTCTACTGGCAAATAAACAGAGGCAGATATTGCTCTCTTGCGTCAGGTGTTGAGTAGAAGCGATCGCCAAATTGCCACTAAAAAACAGAACAGTCAGAACCCCGACTTATTCAAGAAGTCGGGGTTCTGACAGTGAAAAAGTTGAGATTACTTTCTAGTTTAGTCTGCAGGAGCCAGGGAAACTAACAGAGTGATGTTGTCAACGCCGATGACATAAACCGTGTCTCCAGGTGTGAGGGTGATTTGGCGATCGCACCGTGCGGGCCACCAGCTACCTTGGAAGCGGACGCGACCTGTTTGATTCGGGTAAATCGATTCATCCACGACTGCTTCTTCGTTGAAATAGTTAAAATTGGTGTTGATGTAGTTATCCATTAAGATATTCTTTTCTGTGCTGTAGGTGTGAGTAGAAAAAATAGAACCGAAAGCTTTTACTACGTTGAACATTTTCCTGACTCCTTTTGTGTTAATATATATCGAAGTTTAATCGCCTATTTATGCTCTTTGAAAAGTAGCATTTCCTAGTTGGGATTGATTACCAGGTCCTTCATGCTCTGATTTAGTCTGCGGGAGCGAGAGAAACTAACAGAGTGATGTTGTCAACGCCGATGACATAAACCGTGTCTCCAGGTGTGAGTGTGATTTGGCGATCGCACCGTGCGGGCCACCAGCTACCTTGGAAGCGGACGCGACCTGTTTGATTCGGGCAAATCGATTCATCCACGACTGCTTCTTCGTTGAAATAGTTAAAATTGGTGTTGATGTAGTTATCCATTAAGATATTCTTTTCTGTGCTGTAGGTGTGAGTAGAAAAAATAGAACCGAAAGCTTTTACTACGTTGAACATTTTCCTGACTCCTTTTGTGTTAATATATATCGAAGTTTAATCGCCTATTGATGCTCTTTGAAAAGTAGCATTTCCTAGTTGGGATTGATTACCTGGTCCTTCATGCTCTGATTTAATCTGCGGGAGCGAGAGAAACTAACAGAGTGATATTGTCAACGCCGATGACATAAACCGTGTCTCCCGGTGTGAGAGTGATTTGGCGATCGCACCGTGCGGGCCACCAGCTACCTTGGAAGCGGACGCGACCTGTTTGATTCGGGTAAATCGATTCATCCACGACAGCTTCTTCATTGAAGTAGTTAAAATTAGTGTTGACGTAATTTCTGATTAGCATATTGTTAGCTGTGCTGTATCCTGGGGTGGAGAAAATCGAGCCGAAAGCTTTTACTACGTTGAACATGATATTTACTCCTGTTGTGCTAAAATATATGGATGTGTAATTGTCTGTTTATGCTATTTGAGAGGCTGCATTTCCTCGGTTAAGATTGATTTATTGCCCTGATATTTCATTGTTCTTGCCTGCCGTGGTTCTATCGGGATAAAAGGCAAAGAATTTTTGAAAGGTTGAAGGGATTTGAGAAGCGGTTGCGGCGAGTATAAATCCAGTAATTCCGAGGTATTGAATTAAGGATTTCATGGTTGAGCAGTGGGTGGAATTTGGCTCAAGGGTAGATGTTGTTAGCTACATTAGAGATTGTCTGATTCCGCATTACTGCTGCTATGAAAATGTTTTATTTTTGGGTTGAATCTTTGGGTTTAGCTTTTTGATTGGGTTGTGACTCACTTGCTTTACACTTACTAATTTGCCAGGAGTCCAATACCTTTGGGGCGATCGCCAGTCCACTTTCCTGGTTTGGTACTGGCACATGACACTCATAAACCCGCAAACAACCATTTATCAAAGGTTTTTGCCTAAATATCAGGCTGGTGGCTGTGCCAATTTAGCAAACTGGACTACCGCGAACGGTGAACTATGAACTTACGCAGTCTCGATCGCCCCATCCGGAATATCCATAAATATCTAGTCCGTGACTTACGCACTAAACGGCTAAAAACCCAGTTTGTGACACCCTGTGCGCCATTACGGGTCCGCAAGCGCGCAGATATACGATCTAAGCCACTTTACTAGGACACTCACCGCCCTCCCCATGCGATGTTGATTTGTACCTACCTACTTAGGCATAGAAAATAGGCGATCGAGACTGATATCAAATCCGGTAGCATCCTCGATCGTAAAATCCAGTCAACAGTCAACAATCACGGATCGTGCAACCGGACTCGATCTAATTAATCTGCGTTAATCTGTGTTTATCTGCCTGTATCTGCGGTCAAAAAAAGAGAATTTCTCGGACCGCAGATGACAAGGGATTGACGCTGATTCACGCAGATGTCGATATTATAGAAAACCTGCTTGATACTGCATAATTGTTACAGGAATTCTGAATAAAGTTTTAGCTAACTGAGACAAGCCGAATTTTAATTTAAGCGACTGCGGCAATTCTTGCCATGCAGCTTCTCTGAAGCCAAAGCGAGTATAAAATGATGCGAGTCGCTTTCCCAAACATTCTAAATATAGCGGTTGTGTAGCTTGTTGAATTAAATATTTTGTGAGGTAGCTGCCCAAACCTCGATCGCGCCAATCTTTCATCACCACCAAACTGCCCAATTCTTGCGCGCCCGCAAAGTTCCGCAACTGTCCGCAAGCTACCAAATCCCCGCTGCATTCTATCACCCAGAATTGCTGCCAGCGCAACTGAGTAGGATCGAGTTTTGCCCTCCACACTAACATTCTAATTGATTTGATGTCTTGAGCACAGGCCGGGCGGATGAGGCATTCTGACGGTAAAGAAAAAGAACTTTCATTCATTGTGATTCCTGTTGGCTGTCTCGTTTGGCTTGAGCTTTCAACATCCTTTCTTTTAATCGCGCATTTCTCTCGGTAATTTCGGGGTTTCCCTCATACCAAGGCGGAACATCATCATAATCGGGAATTCCATCATCTATCAGATAGCGCGCGTTGGGCTGCTTGGGATAACCTGCTGCCAATCCTCCAGTACAGATAACAAATAAATCTGTATTATCAGCAGCTTTTAATGCTCTCTTTGCTGCGGGAGAAACTCTCACAATATCGTCGCCCTCAAGTGTCAATAGTTCCCCATCTACAACCATCATACCTTTGCCTTCAACTACAATATAAACTTCTTCTTGTTCTGCGTGGCTGTGAGTAAATGTGTAGCCATCGCCAGCAGGCAAGCGAATGAAACCTAAAGCTACTCCTTGCAGATTTAGCTGTCGCCAAGGGTTGGTGAGTTGGGGCAAATTGTTAAAGTCAAAATGAGCTTTAGCGAATTTATGGTTACTTTCCGAATCTAGTTCCATATTATGTATTTAAGTAGAAGAAATGTTACTGGAAATTATACCAGCTAGCCGCTTCAAAATGCGAAAGACTTCGTACAGTTCGTTTCCGGGATTCGCAATATCGAAAAGTTGAGAGACGGCATACTGCGGTGTGTCTCGTTTGGTCATTTTGATAAATCGAAAGCTGCTGCCATTTGTCAGAAGCCCAAATGTTACTTGTTCTGGACTAGGGTCATTCAGCATATAAAATAGTAACTGGGGAAGTCCAGCTTCAACAGAATATTGCGCTCGCTTGGCTTCGATCGCCACTACCCAAAAAGATTGCAGCAATAGCAGGACATCAATGCTGCCCCTGACAATTGTATCTTCATCTTCAATGGTCAGTTCTACTGATTTTTCGGCCTCTATGTGAAAGGGAGTCAGGTAGAAATCTGCTAAAAATAGCAAGGGAGCCAGTACCACCATTTTTACGGTATCTTCTATCATGGGGTAGTCGGCACTGTTAGCATAGCCAGCCTTTACTTTGTCTAAATATCGCTTTTCTTCATCAGTAATTTCTGGTAAATCGTCAATCCACTCCCGGAAGAATTGCTCCTCTTGTGCAAGTTGGCAGTTAAATTTTGTTTTGACATCGCGCAGTGTCAGTGTTTTTGCTTGAATGCTTTGTGTCATAGTTTGATGTAGCTATTTTCAGGTGGATGTTGATTGTAGCATATCAACTGTCGATCGCCTCCAACAAAACCTCCGCGCCCAACCTTACCGGATCGGTACAAGGCAATCCCGTTTCTGCTTGAACTTCAGCTATTGCTAACAGCGCTTCTGCCTCATTTAAGTGATGAGTGTTGAGGGCGATCGCGCTCACTTTTCCCCCTGAAAAAGCACCCGCAGCAGCGGCCAACATTTCGTACATTTCGACCACTTTTGATAACCTGGGAATTGATACGTGCGGGTGATTGCGAATGTTAGTTTGTCCGGCTCGGTGGGCTAAAATTAAGTGAGTTGGCTGCGCACCCCGCAACAGCGGCAGAGTCGCCGTCGAACCCGGATGCAATAGCGAACCTTGCCCTTCTACGTGCAGAATATCGCATTCAGAACCCAATTTTATCACCATTTGTTCGACAGCACCAGCCGCGAAATCAACTCGCACAGCATCCAAAGGAAGGCCTTCATTTCCGATCATTAAACCCGTTTGTCCGGTTGCCAAAAATTTGGAACGCAAACCCCGCTGCAAGCAAATGCGATTGAGTTCCAGACTGGTTGACATTTTGCCAACGCTCATATCTGTGCCGACAGTTAACACGCGGCGGCAGCTTAATTTAGCAGCAGCAGCAGAGGCGATCGCACCGACAGATTCCGGTTCCTGACGCACGTCCCAAATCCATTGATTTTCGGTTAACGGAACTGTTATCAAAGGTGCAAGTTTCGCGTGCAAACCGTTGACAACTGACAAACCTGCTGCTACCGCTTGATTAATTTCTGGCAGCCATTCCGCAGGCAAAACACCGCCGGAAGTAGCGATACCAATTAGCAGAATATCCGGCGCAAATTGCAGGGCTTCTGCAACGGAAGCAACTATCGGTACTTGTTGAGGAAGGCGAGTTAATTCAGGTAAAGATTGTCCGGCACATTGGCTGTCTATTACTGCTACAATTTGTGCTTCGCTGTAGCGCAAAAATGCTAAACCAGTTTTGCCGGAAGAACCGAGAATTCCCTCGTGCAGCAAGATAGCAACTTTGCCATTTTTGATGGGATAGTTTTTAGTCATTGGTTCCTTGTAAGTAAATGAAACTTGAAAATCCATAAGCCCGGGACTCAGTGAGTGAAGCTGTATCTTTCGCGAGCCGAAGGGAAACAATTGCAAAGGTTACGATCGCTTGATATTCTGTTACATGGTAAAGTTTATTTGCGCCGACCTACTTACTTCTATTCTCCCATCTCAACTCGCCGCACTCCCAATCCCGATCGCCCGTTTGGCAGCAAACACCCATTTTCTACGATCGCACCCGTGAAAGGATCGTCTAATAAATTTAAGTGACTGTCCAAATCCAAATAATCAGCTAGGGGTGAAAGTTGTGCTGCTGCTGTATTTGCGATCGCGCTATCTGAATAGCAGCCGAACATTACTTGCAAATTGCAGGCTTTGGCTGTGTGAATCATCCGCATTGCTTCGGTCAATCCCCCTGACTTCATCATTTTGATATTGATGCCGTGGACCCAGGGCGCTAACTTGGGTATATCGGAACTATTAAAGCAACTTTCATCAGCAAAAATGGGCAGCGGCGATTGACGGTACAGTTCTGAGAATTCCTCCCTATCGGCTACGGGTGAAAGCGGCTGTTCGACATAATTTATCTGGTATTTTTCCAGCCAGCGACACATTTCGATCGCGCTGGTCAAACTCCAACCGCCGTTAGCATCTACACTAATTTTAAGGTTAGCTGGTGCTTCGTCAAGCACTGCTATTAACATAGCTTTGTCGGCTTCGATTCCGGCGGGATTTCCTAATTTAACCTTAACGGCGCGGTATTTGATGCTTCCTGCATCTGTCGCATCTTTACCAAACCAATCGCGCACTCTTTCTCTTGCACTCCTCGGCGAATTAATGCCGATTGTGACCGAGGTGGGGACGATGCGCGATCGATCTAATCCCCACATTTTCCACAGCGGCAAGCCTGCTTTTTTGCCCAGCCAGTCGTGCATTGCCATGTCTATGCCGGCGCGGGCGGCTGAGGGTAAGTTGGCTTCTGTTAATACTTGTTCGATTTTTTGGCGATCGAACGGAGTAAACTTTTCTAGCAGTGGTGCAACCTCCTGCAATGCTGCTAGCAGAATTTCGGTAGTTTGGGGCCGAGAACCTGTGGAAAACGGCGAAGCTTCTCCCCAGCCTTCGATGCCTTCGTGTTCTAGCTTCACCCATAAATTGGTACTTTGGGCTGTTGTACCGCGGCTGATGGTAAGCGCAAACCGCTTGCGGACAGTAAAGGTTTCAATTTGAACGTGCATTGTCAGTGATTGGTGATTTTTTGTAGAGAAAAATCCGAGGTGGCGGATTGCGCCGCTATTGCGATTTTTTACTTTTTACTTTATAGTTTGATTGTGCTTGTTCTAGTTTATCAAAAACTTGATGGAGTTCATTATTTCTGTTTCGCCGAAGAGAGTTGCTTTCTCTCTCAGCATTTGGGTGATCTTCTTTGCTCTTGCTGGTTGCATCGTACAAGTTCTGCGGTACGGTTTTAACTATCAAGAACGCTGGATTAGTTTGTTTAACTTAGACAGAGAAATCAATTATCCTTCGTGGTACTCGTCATTTACTTTGCTGTTTTGCGCGATTTTGCTAGGTATTATTGCTAGTGCTAAGAAGAAGCAGGGCGATCGGTATTTTGCACACTGGAAAGCGCTGGGGTTCATCTTTGTATTTTTTTCTTTAGATGAAATTTTTAGTTTGCACGAAATATTAATTATTAATGACTTGCGAAAAGCACTGGATTTAGGGGGATTTTTTTACTTCATTTGGGTAATTCCGGGGGCGATTTTTGTTGTGGTTACTGGGCTGGCTTATCTGAAGTTTCTCCTGCACCTACCCCGGAAAACAAGGGACTTATTCTTACAGGCAGGCAGTATATATGTCGGTGGAGCACTTGGCATGGAAATGGTTGGCGGCTATTATGCAGATGCGGTAGGTCAGCGAACCTTGATATACGGTTTGATGGCTTCTGTTGAGGAAATTTTGGAAATGGTAGGGGTGATCGTATTTATCTACGCCCTGCTGTCTTACATCGGTTCCTATCTTGAAAATATTGATTTGCGGTTGAAGATAGTGGAGAATCAACACAGGTAAGGCTGACTCACGACCAAGATTATTAGGGCGGTTGAAATCGAAGATATTATGGCTATCTACTTCTACACCACTGGCAGCGACTACGGCTGTTTTTCTAATTTTTCCAGTCATGGATTCGAGTTAGACGGAGAATATTGGCCAACTACCGAACATTATTTTCAAGCACAAAAGTTTCCGGCAACGGCTGACTGCGACCAAATTCGCCAAGCAAAAACGCCGAAAGATGCAGCAAAAATGGGACGCGATCGCTCTCGTCCCCTCCGCAAAGATTGGGAACAAGTCAAAGATGATATCATGCGAAAAGCCGTACTCCGCAAATTTGAAACTCATCCCGAAATTAGAGAAATTTTATTAGCTACTGGCGATGAGGAAATAGTCGAAAATTCCCCTATTGATTACTATTGGGGTTGCGGCAAAGATGGCAGCGGCAAAAATATGTTGGGACAGATTTTAATGGAAGTAAGGGAAATATTGCGAAAACGCACGTCAGAGTAAAACATAATTTAAATTTCCCAGCATAAAGCAGGACTTGTTTAATAGTAAGTCCTGCTAGGCTGCTAAGCGAGCCTTTCCTCAATTTTCTTAAACACTGAACTCAAAAATCCGCCTCAGCAACTGTCAAAACCTGTGCCAATCTCCTCAGGCTGTTCTAGTAGAGGGTTTCGCCTCTCCTCGGAGACTGCGAAGCAGGGGAAACGGTAAAAACCCTGCACCACTTTTTGTGTTTTAACAACTACTCTCAACCGGAGTTAACTTTTATCGTCGCCAGTACAGCATTGTTAGCCAGTCGCCTCCCGGACACCGTTCTCCTAAGGTTGGCGATTCACAGGTAAAACAGCAAAACACCTGTTCTGGTTAAAGTTGGTTTTTTATTTATGCTGTATTTTTCTATTGTGTGCGATTTTTGGAAAATGTTAGCTGTTGTACAGAATTCTTTACAATTTCTGCCCAGGTAGCTTTTTGCTAAGGGGGGAAGGAAAGGCACTTGTTGAATTTTTGACCTATTTGCCTAGTGTCGCGGTTATTTGCCGCATTTGCTGTTGAATCCGGTTAAATTGTTTCTGTTCTTCGCTAAGCATTGTATTGTCGATCGGCGATCGCATATCCCACTGCAATTCGGACAACAACAACAAACAGCCGGCCATAACTATGCCAGTGGTTAAATATTGCCAAGGTGCAACAAAAGTTAATAGAGGGATGCTAAATAGATGAGTTAGTCCGCAGAAGAGAAAAGTGCGCGATCGCAAACCGACTCCAGTACAAAAATAGCCGATCGCGCTCAACCCCAACCACAAATCGCAAAGGTGCAGCAACAAACCTCCCCAACCGGCAAAAATACTGCAATCGGTCAGAACCAAACCAGCAATCATCAAAATCGCCCAAGAGTAAAGAATCCAGCTAACTCGCTCGACTCTTACCCAAAACAAAGTCAAAACCGCCATCCCCGCCGTGCCAATTAGAGTCAAAGTTGACCACAGAATCGCCTGAAAAGTCCAACTGATGGGGAAAAACTGAGCCGTAAAAAAAATCCCCGCCGTCACCAAACCCCACAGCAGAAAAGTTTGGTCGATCCGGGTATAAAATCCTGAGAAAAGAGTAAAATTTCCAATTTGCCAGCGGAGTCGCAACAGGCCTTCGAGGTCTTGTACATCAAGATGTTCCTGTTTGCTGCGGATTAAGGGTTCGGAGGCGTTGAAAAAGGTCATCCAGTGTTGGGGAAAGTATGAAGTTTTGCGTATTGTAACAAATCTTAAGGAATATTTTTCTGATTTTTTCTTGTTCCCAGGCTCTGCCTGGGGGCGTAGATTTGGAGGCTCTGCCTCCCCCTAGTCTAAGACTTGGGAGGCAGAGCCTCTGGATATCGGCTCCGAGGCTATGCCGGGGAACCAGGAAATGCGTGATTATTTGCGTTTTTTGTTCAGGGTTTTGGTCAAATCAGTAATCGAGTTGAGCAATGTTTGGGAAAAGTAAGCCATTGCAATAATCACGGCTACTGCAACTCCTCCGTACATCAGTAAAGGCATGAAACCTCCAGTTTCAGGCGGTCTTGCCGAATCAGTTGGAGCCGTAGAAACCACAATGACTTGCTTGGTGCTAACATTAGACATAGAAACTCCTTGGTCTGTATAAAGACCGTAAAAATGGGAACTTGATGAGCGTTTCTGGTGGCCGCCAGTCGCTCTGAAAAAAATAAGCGATCGAAAGCGTCTCTAGTAAAAGCTAGGGGCGCTTGTTTGCTTGTTAAGGGCAGTCTAACACTGCTTCAAAAAATATACAACAGATTTAACGTATATTTATAAAACCTATGGTAAAGTAGACGTACAAATTCTAAAAGCTTAGTTTAACAAGCATTTTCTCGTTCCCAGGCTCTGCCTGGGGACGCCGCTCCGGAGGCTCTGCCTCCTGTTTTCCTGCGCAACCGACGAGGCAGAGCCTCTCGATATGGGTTCCCAGGCACAGCCGGGAAGTTAAACCCAATAGATATTTTCTCGTTCCCCGGCTCTGCCAGGGGACGCTGATCCGGAGGCTCTGCCTCCTGTTTTCCTGGGCAACCGACGAGGCAGAGCCTCTCGATATGGGTTCCCAGGCACAGCCGGGAAGTTAATAAGCATTGTCTCGTTCCCCGGCTCTGCCAGGGGACGCTGATCCGGAGGCTCTGCCTCCTGTTTTCCTCCGCAGCCGACGAAGCAGAGCCTCGCTTATATCGGTTCCCAGGCACAGCCGGAGAACCAGTTAAACCCAATAGATATTATGAAAAATACATTTATCTCTCGATTTACTCCTAGCTTGATGTCACCAGAAACCCTGGAAGCTATCTTAGTACAGCGTCACGCACTGGCAGAACGTTTAGTAGAGCTAATTCGGGTGAGCGCCCTAACAGATAACAAGCATTTTCAACTGCTAATTGGGCCGCGCGGCATTGGCAAAACGCACTTGGTTTCCCTGGTTTATCATCGCGTTGCTAAGATGGAAGATTTGCGGGATAAATTGCTAATTGCGTGGCTGCAGGAAGAGGAATGGGGGATTGCGTCTTTTTTGGATTTATTGCGGGGAATATTCCGGGCACTTGCTAAAGAATATGAGCCAGAATATAAAGCCCAGTTACATGATGATGTTGAAAAGCTTTATGATTTGTCGCCGGAGCAAGCTGAATTTAAGGCCGCAGAATTGCTGAGAGACTTTGTGGGCAAGCGGGTGCTGTTGTTGATAGTCGAAAATTTAGAGGACGTGTTTAGCGGCTTGGGGGATTTCGGGCAGAAGCAGTTGATGGCGTACATTAAAAATTATTCGTTTTTGACAATTTTGGCAACATCACAAAGCTTGTTTGATGGAGTCAAGCTCTCTAATAATCCTTTTTATGGCTTTTTTGATTTACATGAATTAGATGAGTTTAAGCTCGATGATGCTGTAGCTTTATTAAATCATATTGCCAAGTTAGAAGGGAATAATGATTTAGCATCTTTTATTCAAAGTCCCACAGGGCGCGATCGCATTAAAGTTGTGCGTTACCTTTCTGGTGGCAGTCCTCGCGTCTACATTGTTTTTTCGGCTTTTCTGATGACTCCTGAATCGCTCGATAAATTGGTAGAACCGTTCATGGAAATGCTGGACAGCCTCACGCCCTACTATCAGGATCGGATGAAATATCTTTCAAATCAGCAGCGAAAGATTGTTGACTTTTTGTGCGATCGAGGTGGTGCCGCACCAGTAAAACAAATTGCTAAACGCTGTTTTATTGAGCAGCGAACTGTATCTAGCCAACTTAAAGATTTGCGAGATAAGGGTTATGTCAAAACTGAGGAAATTGGACGGGAATCGTGGTATGAATTGCGGGAACCCTTGATGCGTTTTTGTCTGGAGGTAAAGAAGCAGCGAAATCAACCGATTCGATTAATTGTGGATTTTATTCGGGTTTGGTATACGCGGCAAGAATTGCAGCAGCGATTGGGATTGAGGATGGCGGATGTTGATTTGGCGGAGAAAGAATGTCATTTTATGTATCGGCAAGGTTTGAAACCGATTCCACCTGATGCTGTGATGGAACGAGAATATTATACGCGGGCGCTTGAGGCTATTGAGAGAAATGAGGAAGACCCGCGTCTGAAGGCTTATTTTGATGAATTTGAAAATTGTATTGAACAAAAAGACTATGTTTCTGCTTTAGCATATGCGGAAAAATTAGTAACAAGTCGCGGCGAGGCAAAGGATTGGTTGCTAAATGGATTCTGCTTAATTAGTCTGGAACGCGACGATGAAGCTTTAGAATGTTTAGGCAAAGCTATTGCAATTGACTCCAATTATGATGATGCAAGGGTTTGGCATATCGTAGGCGATGTATACTATGAGAGAAAACGCTATGAAGAAGCCTTAGAATTTTACGATAGGGCGCTCAAACTTGACTCCAATGATCGAGGGGCTTGGGCTAAGCGAGGTTATCTACTCAACAACCTCAAACACTATGAAGAAGCCTTAATATCTTGTGATATGTTGATGGGACTTGATGCCAATTTTCAGCTTGTTTGGGTTTTACGAGGCATTGTACTCAAAAACCTTGAACGCTATGAAGAAGCCTTAGAATCCTTTGATCGCGCGATCGAACTTGGCGAGAACGATCCGTGGACTTGGACTACGAGGGGCGATATACTCAAAAACCTTGAACGCTATGAAGAAGCCTTAGAATCCTTCGATCGCGCGATCGAACTTGACGACAATGATCCGTGGCATTGGACTGCCAGAGGCGATATACTCAAAAACCTTGAACGCTATGAAGAAGCCTTAGAATCCTTTGATCGCGCGATCGAACTTGGCGAGAATGATCCGTGGGCTTGGGCTAGGAGAGGCGATATACTCAAAAATCTTGAACGCTATGAAGAAGCCTTAGAATCCTTTGATCGCGCGATCAAACTTGGTGAGAATGATCCGTGGGCTTGGGTTCAGCGAGGGGATGTACTCGACAACCTCCAACGCTATGAGGAAGCCTTAGAATCCTGTGATCTGGCGATCGAACTTGATGCCAATTATCAGTGGGCTTGGGCTAAGCGAGGCGATGTACTCGACAACCTCCAACGCTATGAAGAAGCCTTAGAATCCTTTGATCGCGCGATCGCACTTGATGACAATTATCAGTGGGCTTGGACTAATCGAGGCAATGTACTCACCTACCTCAAACGCTACAATGAAGCTTTAGAATCCGTTGATAGGGCGATCGAACTTGATGCCAATTATCAGGGGGCTTGGGCTAAGCGAGGCGATGTACTCGACAACCTCAAACGCTATGAAGAAGCCTTAGTATCTTACGATCGGGCGATCGAACTTGACAGCAATTATGAGTGGGCTTGGTTTAGCCGAGGCTGGACGCTGGATAATCTCGGCCGCTATGAAGAAGCTTTAATATCTTGCGACAAAGCGATCGAACTTGGTCAGGAAGGTGCACCTGTATTCTTCAATCGCGCCATTGCCATTCTCGGATTAAATCGTTGGGATGAAGGTATCGCCGACTTAGACGACGCATTCCAACGCCTAGAACCAGGTTATGAAGCTTATGCAGAAGATGCCGATTTAATTATCCGCAACCTGTTCATCAACACGCACGATCTAGCGAGATCTCAAACTCGCATCACCAGCCTGATAGCCGTTTATGAAAAATACAAATCTCTCTCAATCTTAGGACAGGGAATTGTGCGAAACATCCCCGCGCTAATGTCAGAAATGGTCAGCGACAAAGCCGCACGCACTTGGTTAGAATTGTGGCAAAAACTAACCAGCAACTACAAACAATTCCAAATTCCCATGCGCCTGCTGAATGCGGCAGTCCGCTATAAGGAAACAAAGGGCGACAGACGAGTTTTGCTAGAACTTGCCATAGAAGAACGCAATTTATTAGAACCATTGGTGTCAACCAAACCAGAATAAGTAAAACAGGACTTACGCACTCCCGCAAAGAAACCGGGTTTTTTACCTAATCTTCGAGTACGAAGGAAGTGATTTCGTAAAAAAACCCGGTTTCTGGGCCCCCTGCGTAAGTCCTATAAAATAGATATAAAATAGAAATTGATGCTACTAGCAATGGAGTCATCCCCATGACAACAACAATTCCCTCTCAAACTTTGCCAGAAATCATCTACCCAGACAGCGACGGAAAACCCATGTCTGACAATACCAAACAGTTCCAATTAATTGTAAAAATTCAAGGCGGAATAGATGCTTTATTCAAAGACAACGAAAATGTCTTTGTAGCAGGTGATTTACTGTGGTATCCCGTCGAAGGAGATAACAAAACTCGCCAAGCACCTGATACTATGGTAGTCTTTGGCAGACCCAAAGGTGACAGAGGTTCCTACAAACAGTGGCTTGAAGATAATATTGCGCCGCAAGTTGTCTTTGAAATCATCTCCCCCGGCAACCGCATGACAGCAATGTTTAAGCTGTTTAAGTTCTATGAGAATTATGGAGTCGAAGAATATTATGTCTACGATCCAGAGGATAATGAGTTAATGGGTTGGGTGCGAAGTGACGGAGGACTCAACTATATTGAATCAATGGAGGGTTGGGTAAGTCCGCGTTTGGAAATCCGTTTTGAAACTGCATCGGGAGAGTTAGAAATTTATCGTCCCGACGGACTGAAGTTTTTGTCTTATGTGGAGTTATCAAGACAAATCGAACAAGCGCAGCAACAAATGGAACAAGAACGAGAGGAGAAAGAGTTAGTACAGCAAAAAGCCGATCGCCTATCGGAAAAATTGCGAGAAATGGGGATAAATCCAGAGGAAATTTGAAACTTTTATAGTCCTGGACGCAGGGGTAGTCAGAAACCGGGTTTTTTGCCCACAAGACACGTTACAGCGGAAAAACGGCCAAAAACCCGGTTTCTTTGGTTGAGGCGGGTTTTCTTTGTGTAGGCGCCGTTTCAACCGCCGAGAAACTTAACAAACTCCCCATGTTCAGCCGAATTAATCCCCTCCTGCAACACCCTCATCACCTGCGCTAAATCACCCTCCAACAAAGCCGCCACAGCCAACCGCAAACCAGGAAAAACTACACTGTGTACAACACCATTCTCATCAGGTTGAATGGAAACATACTTACCTTTATCTAGCCTAAACCAATACAAACGTTTTTTGTTAATCTGCCAAACAATATACTCCTGCACCCCATTTCGCCGATAAGCCTTTTTCTTATCGTGCAAATCGTAAGACGCGGTACTAGCGGCTATTTCAACAATCAATTCCGGCGCACCTTGCACGTAATCATCATCAGTAATGCGCGAATTTCCCCCATTTTCAATTCGCAGCAAAGCGTCTGGCTGCGGTTCATTATCGCCATCTAAAAATACAGTAGTTTCAATACCCAAATCAACACCAGGGGTTGCTACCCAATAGTGGGACAACCATCCTGTAATCCTGGCATGAGGTTGACCGTGACTTCTGTGACGTACTGGCGATGGCATATACACAACTCCTTCTATTAGTTCAGCTTTCTTAACGTGCGGCATGGCGACATAGCGATCGTGAAATTCAGGCTGCGAAAGCCGATCGCCATTTTCCAGAGGCAGCATCTTTTCTGCATCTTCCGAAGGAGTTTGTTGTTCTAGATTTTTTGTATTTTTTACAGATGTTTGAGTCATAAGATATTACCTTTTAATCAAGGGTACAGAAACTCGAAACAGGAAATGGTAAAATAAATAAGCAGTTATTTAGATTATAGTGCGCGAAGGCGGACTTTGTTTGTGTAGACGCGATTTCCCATCGCCGAGAATTTTTATCAGTAACTAACCATGCAAAATCCCCGCCAAATAGCCTTTCTCGCACTCCGCGAAGTCCACCGCCGCGGTGCATTCGCAGATGCCGCACTCGATCGCGCTTTCAGCAATTCTCAACTCAACGACCTCGATCGGCGTTTAGTCACAGAATTAGTTTACGGTAGCGTCAGGAGAATGCGATCGATCGACTTTATCATCGACAAACTAGCCACAAAGAAATCCTTCCAACAACCGCCCGAACTCCGCACCATCCTACATTTAGGCTTATATCAACTCGAATATCTCAACCATATTCCCCCCTCCGCCGCCGTCAACACCACCGTTCAACTAGCAAAAGAAAACGGATTTTCAGGACTCAGCAGTTTTGTCAACGGTTTGTTGCGCCAATACATCCGTTTAACAGATAACGACTTAAACCCATTAAAAGTTACTAATTATAAATCAACCGTTGAACGCCTAGGAATTTTGCACAGCTTCCCCGACTGGCTGGTAGAATTGTGGATAGAACAAATAGGCGAAACCGAAACCGAACAACTCTGTGAATGGTTCAACCAATCCCCCACAATTGACCTGAGAATCAATCCCTTAAAAAGCTCGATCGCCCAAATTGAAACCGCCTTCAAATCCCAAAACATCAGCGTTAGCAGAATCCCACACTTGCCACAAGCATTAAGACTAAATGGCACCATCGGCGCAATTCAAAACCTCCCCGGATACAGCGAAGGTTGGTGGACAATCCAAGACAGCAGCGCTCAATTAGTCACCCATTTACTAGGGCCCCAGCCAGGGGAAACCATCATCGACGCCTGCGCCGCGCCCGGGGGAAAAACCACCCACAGCGCCGAATTAATGCAGGATACAGGCACTATTTATGCCTGCGACAAAACCGCCAGCAGACTCAAAAAACTCACAGAAAATGCAGACAGACTCCAGATGAAATCCATTAAAATTCATACCGGAGACAGCCGCCATTTCCCAGAGTTTGTTAACCTCGCAGACAGAGTTTTATTAGACGCACCTTGTTCCGGCCTCGGAACCCTCCACCGCCGCGCCGACGCCCGCTGGCGCCACACGCCCGAAAACATTCAAACACAATCCCAACTGCAATCGGAATTGCTAGCAAATGCAGCGACATTTGTCAAGTCCGGCGGCGTATTAGTTTATGCAACTTGCACAATTCATCCCTTGGAAAATGAAACAGTTATTCGATCGTTCTTAGACAGCAATCCTCACTGGCAAATAGAACCGCCAACAATTGATTTACCCGTACAGCCATCACCCGAAGGATGGGTAAAAGTTTGGCCGCACCGAAATCAAATGGACGGCTTTTTTATGGTGAGGCTAAAGCAAGATTAGATTTGTAGATTGTGATTTATCGGCCGGAGTGGGGGGGTTTATGAGATTATTGGTTTTAGGCAATTATTGTTGCTGAAACCCGCCCCCGAGGGTGGCAATTGTTGGCAAAACCCGTTTAATATTGCGGTTCTTGATAAGCAGGTTCTTGATAAGCAGGCTCTTGATAAGCAGGCTCTTGATAAGCAGGCTCTTGCGGTGGGTAATACTTCGGTTCAGGATTAGGATTGTAAGGGACGATCGCCCCATCATCATTCACAATCATCCCCCGAATAATCCTATTAGGCTGCACCGGTTTAGCCTTAATACTGCCTTTGCGGCCCTCCAACTGCGGCAACTTCGGAAACTTCTCAACCGGCATTCCCTTAACAGCTTGACTCATAAAATCGCGCCAATTATACGCCGCCGTACCGCTAGTTCCCCATGTGGGATAATTATCATCATTCCCCAGCCAAACGCCAGTCACAACCTGTGGAATGTAACCAATAAACCACAAATCCCTGACATTTTCCGAAGTACCGGTTTTGCCCGCTACAGGGCGATCGGACAAAGCCGCAGGCCCCCCCGTACCGTCTTGCACAACACCCTCCAACATCCAAGTAGTAATCGCAGCGCTATCCTTATCCAAAACCCGCTTCGGTTTAAAATTAGCCTGATAAATCACATCTCCCCGCTGATTAATCACCCGAGTAATTCCGTGGGCTTCAATAAAATTCCCTTGCGATGCTAAAGTACCGTAAGCATTGGTTAACTCCAGCAAATTCACCTCCGAAGAACCCAAAGCTAGGGAATAAATCGGACTCAATTTAGACTTAATTCCCATATCGTGGGCTAATTTTATCGTCGGTTCAAACCCCACATCCATCAACACCTTCACAGCTACGACATTCACCGAACGTGTCAAAGCATCAGACATCGATCGCCAACCGCTAAATTTTTTGCCATAATTATTCGGTTGATAGCCGTCGATAATAATTGGTTCGTCTTCGTAACTGTCATAGGGAGAAAAACCAGCCGCCATCGCCGCGGCATAAACCAACCCTTTAAACGTCGATCCGGGCTGCCGCAAAGCCTGGGTAGCGCGATTAAACTGACTTTCCTTAAAATTTCCGCCGCCCACCAGCGCCTTAACTTCCCCAGTCTGAGTGTCCATAGAAACTAAAGCCGCCTGTTCAAAACCCTGACGGCGGCCATCTACTTCGATCGCATTTTTAATAACCTCTTCCGCTATTTTCTGCCACTTCAAATCCACCGTCGTTTCAACAGTCAAACCCCCAGCTTCCAAAGCATCCTGAGAAACATAGCGGGGCAATTCCTTCCGAATGTAACTAGCAAAATAAGGCGCCGCCACTTGAAACCGTTTCGGCGGACTTGGTTTAACCGCCATAGGTTCCGCCATCGCCTCCTTCGCCTGAGCCTCTGTAATTACCTTCGCTTCCTGCATTTGTTGGAGCACAAGATTGCGGCGTTGCTTAGCCATATCCGGATTAACCAAAGGCGAATATTCGCTCGGTGCCGGCGGCAAACCCGCCAAAGTTGCCATCTCTGCCAAAGTTAATTGATCGACTGTTTTGCTAAAGAAAACCAAAGCCGCATCTGCCACTCCGTAGGCATCCGAACCCAAATAAACCAGATTTAAATACCTTTCTAAAACTTGGTCTTTACTCAACTCCCGCTCTATTTTCTGAGCTAAAAGAGCTTCCCTAAGCTTCCGCCTAATACTTCTTTCCTGATTGAGAAAAACAACGCGAGCCAATTGTTGCGTAATTGTACTGCCGCCCTGCACTAAATCTCTCGCTATCAAATTAGAAACCATCGATCGCACAATACCTTGATAATCCACCCCCCGATGTTTGTAAAAACGGCGGTCTTCTATGGAAATAAAAGCTTTAACCAACAGTTCGGGAATTTCTTGAAGTTTCAGTTTATCTCTAGTTGCCGGTCCCGACTGCAACAAAATCGTATTATCTGCCGCCTTAATTGTCAGTGTCCCGTCGCGGTTAAAGGCCGACAAATCGTTAACATCCGGCAAACCTTTGTCTAAGGTGTACAAAATCCATAAACAGTAGATTAAAGCGCCCCCGCCTATACTTGCCACACCTAAACTTATCCAAAATCTAGGGCTGCGGGAGATCCGTTTTTTAGTATTTTCCTGCGCTGCGCTATTTTCCTGTAGTGCCGTATTTCTCTGCAGTTCGGTGTTCTGCGCTGCGCTATTTTCCGGCAATTCGCTACTATCGGATTTTTGGGGTAATTTAGTTGCCAGCAAACTTAATCCCGGCCGCAACAATTCTTTTCCCTTCGTTTGCAAGCTGGTAACTTGAGGTTCAATTTCCAACCAAGCAATTAAGCGCTTCAACCCTTCCCAATCGCGCTTGACTATTGGATATCGAGCGTATTCTGGCTCTAAATATTCTGACTCTAAATATTCTGGCTCTTCTACAGGTGCAGCATCTTCCGATACCACATACTCCGATCGCTCCTCCCTTATCCCTGTATAAAATTCCGCCTCCGATTCCGGCGATTTGAGCTTATTGCCCTTCGCAGCCTTCGGCGGTTCTCCATCGGAATTACCGCTTATTGCGTTAGTGACTTTGCTCAACTTATCTTTGATATTTGAGAAAAATTCTGCCACGTTCAGACCTTCAAACCTCATCAAGTCCGATTAAAAATTAAAAATTAAAAAAGCTAGCTTTCTTTAATTCTTAATTTTTAATTCGACATTTTTTCTTGAATAACACGCTGCCTTGAATTAGATTTTTTGAATTAATTTTTTTTTAATTCATAAGTCAAAATTCAAAACTTTTCTTAACACTACAGAGCTTGGTATTTTTTTGAGAAGTGAATTAGATTTTTTACATTCAAAATTTTTAATTCAAACCTCAAAACTCTGCTTAACTCGCATGACCCAGTGCCAAGGCTGCTACCAGCATACCCAAAACCAGGAAAGGCTGAGCACTTGCCTGATATTTAACATCATTTTCCAGGGGATTGCGCAAAAAGTACATATCCTGAAAAGTAATTTGGGGAATTATCAGCAGCAGCAGAATGACAGCGTAAAGGTTTTGGTGGATGCTAATCAGGTAGCCTGCAATCCCAGCTTGAAATATGTCGATCATCAACACGCAAATCCAAGCTGCGGTGCTAATGCCAAACATCACTGGCAAAGATTTTAACCCTAATTGCCGATCGCCTTCAACACTTTTGAAATCGTTGACTATCGCAATCCCCAGCCCTGCCAAACTGTAAAACAGGGTCAAGATCATAATGGTGGGATCTAGTTTACCAAACAAAGCTTGACCCGCCCACCAAGGCAGGGCAATGTAGCTAGCACCCAGGGCATAATTTCCCAACCAGCCATTCTGCTTGAGTTTCAGCGGAGGCGCAGAGTAGATATAAGCTAGAAACGCGCCGCCGAGAGTCAAAACAGTCATTGTCGGGAATTCATGACCCGCCCACAAGTCTAGAGCATAAGCCACCCCAATGCCAGCGGCCAATAATACCAATATTTGCGTTACTACTTGGGGAATCGAGATGATACCGGAGGGAATCGGACGGTAGGGTTCGTTAATGGCGTCGATGTCGCGATCGTAAAAATCGTTTAAAGTTTGAGTGTACCCTGCCAGCAACGGCCCTGACATCAACATACAAGCTGCTGCGATCGAGAAATTCTCTAGGTTCCAAACATAGTTTCCAGAAGACGCCGCCCCGCACACAACGCCCCAAATTAGGGGAATCCAGGTAATCGGTTTCATCAGTTGCAAGCGAATCTTCCAGATGGAAGTTTCCCCACTAGCGGCCCCTTTCATGCCCAACAGTTGCCGAGTTTTAGCACTGCGGTTTTCGGTAGCAGCACTGGACGGTGCAGCTTCTGGGGAGATTTGGGATGGAGGAGAGTCAGACATAATTTGATGTTAGCGGTACTGCTACTATTGTGTCGTTTTGCATTTCAATAATAATTCAGATAGCTTACCACTGATATTTAAGGTCGAGTCTTGAAAACTTATTCCAGTTCAAAAAAATCATGCAACTGTAGGCAAGCTTCAAACCCCGATTCTCACGAGTCATTCCCAATTCTCAAATCTCTAATCTCAAATGGTAGTACCCCCCGATTCGAGTTGATTCTAGGGAAAAGTACGCTTTTCACCAATATATGTTAATATCATTATTTTGTGTAAATGTCAAGAGGATAAATACTTTTTTAATAATTTCCCTGGGTCCGCCTGCTGGGGGAGATTTTTGCCTGCAGGTGCATTGAAGGTCAATTACCAGGAGGCGATCGACCTTTTTTGCCATGCTACGCTTGAATCCTCTCATCTGGCAGAAAATCAATCAATCAATCGATTTTAGATTTTAGATTTTAGATTTTAGATTTTAGATTTTAGAGATGCTACCACTTCTTTTATCCGGTTGAAATTGCCACTTAACAAAGTCGAGGAGAATTACCACCAGATGACTTTCTCAACTGGGGCGTTCACTTCGCCCCATGTCTTCTATTTCTGCTTGAGATTTTAGATTTTAGATTTTAGAGATGCTACCACTTCTTTTATCCGGTTGAAATTGCCACTTAAGCAAGCCCAGGAGAATTACCACCAGATTACTTTCTCAACTGGGGCGTTCACTTCGCCCCATGTCTTCTATTTCTGAAATCAGATTTTCAGGCGTGGATGTTTGAATAGTCGTTCCCCTGCAAATTAACAAATATGGCGGTAGGAATCAAAAGGCAGTCCCGTCCGCCGCTTGACTTCGACAACTGATTTGTAAGCGCCTTTTCTCTGCCTTTCTCTAACTATTTTTTCGGCAACAACCCGATCTAAACCGCTGGCGATTAACTCTTCCGGCGAAAGAATATTTAACCGTTTCCAAGTAAACTGCGCTTCTTTTTGATAATTGTAGCTGAAGCAAATCATCGGGGCGATGCGTCGAACGTGACTTTCGGGGACTCCGGCTATTTCTGATAACTCTTCGGCGTGGGTAAAAATGTAGCCTTCGTTTTGCAAAGATTCAATATCGTTGGCGTAGACGATCGGCAAACCCAAGATTCTGACCATATCGTCTTTGGTACACTCATTAATATCTATCTTGCCGCGCACGTTTGCCAGTTCTTCGGCATTTGTTGCAGTTGCCGGAACCAGTAAACCTCTGGGTGCGGTTTTGATGAGATAGCGCTTTTTCAAACTAAAAGCAGTGACAATTTGAGCAATCCAAACGAGCGTACCCAAATTAGCTGATGAAGATACCGCTAGTGCTGCTAAAGTAATGGCAACACCCCATCCCATCCAACTGCGAATATTTGACTTTTGGCCTGCATAGGCGATCGCCAATCCGCCGAAGTAGGGAATAAAAGCATACCACACCCAATTTGGAGTTTGACGCAGCCAGTATAAATCTTGAGACACTTTAGTTATATCCTTAAATATCTGTGATCTCACACTTATTTCAATCCCACTTTTTTAATAGTGGGCTTTCTTCTTCCTTCTTCCTTCTTCCTTCTTCCTTCCTTCTTCTTCCTTCTTCCTTCTTCCTTCTTCCTTCTTCCTTCCTTCTTAATTACAATTCTCGCAGCAGTTTTTGGCGTTTTTCTTCATATTCTTCGGCCGTAATTGCGCCCTGATCGTAAAGTTTTTTTAATTCGCCGATCGCCCCAGTAACATCTTTTGCCGCTCTGAGGACATACCCAGATGGCAAAGTTCCGCCATTGTATTGTACCTGAAAAGCTTGTTCTGACATCAGCAGCAGGCCGAGAAAATCGAAAAATGCGATCAGTGACGGAATTAATGTCCAAGAAAATAGCAAGTATAATACCCCTGCTAAGTTATTGCCCAAATAAAATTTGTGAATTCCGAAACCTCCTACAAAGAAAGCTAACACAACTGCTACGGTTTTATCTTTTACCATTTTTACTTTCCCCATTTTTTTATTTTAACTTCCGCGATCGACCTTTAACCCTCGACCTTTAACGAGCGAGTTAAGTAATCTTACTAATTTTTACTCATTTATTTGGATTTTTGCGAAACTTAGACATCGCAAAATACAGCAGAACTATACCGGCTTGAGCTTGTAGAATGACCAAGTAGCCTCTCAAGAAATAATTTAGTTCGCTGCCTGAATTGAGAGAAAATATTAAAAGGCCCAAGGCTGCGTAGGGTGCGAAACGCATCCAACTCGGCGTTCCCTCTAACTTGCGGCTGTTCAAATTGCTCATTGGGTTTAAGCCTCATCCTAAATTAAAATTTACCTATAAATTAGCCGGATTGTCAACTTCCGTGTGGTACAAGCGCCCGGGTCAGTCTCTCAATCATCAGCGGACAAGATATTACTTCCATGTTAAACCAAGTTTTTCCGCTAAAATAAGCGACCCGGGCCCCTAGGGAGCTGGCTCTGTTGCTGATATTACAGATTAGGGTGAACCCGCCCCTACTGGAATTCGGGTTATTTTACCGGACTAGATATCAGGGGCGCACCGAACACCCTACTGCTGTTTTTGGCAAGAGTTTATCGCCCTGACCATCGCTATCAAAAAAAGCCGGTTAATTCACAATTATTAACAACCGTCCGAATTAACTCGCGCCGCCGCCCAAAAGAAACAGACTCAGGAGAGTACCGCTGTTCCAAAGACTGTGGAGAAGCATAGGAGCGAGGAGATTGCGCGAGCGCGTGTACACAAACCCCAAAACCGCACCCAAAGTCGCCAAAGGCAGAATCTCAGAGACACTCAAGTGAGCCACCGCAAACAAGAAAGCAGAAGCGGCGATCGCCCCCCAAACAGGCAAATAGCGAGTCAGAGAAGGCAGCAGAAAGCCCCGAAACACAATTTCCTCAAAAACCGGAGCGGCGATCGCAGCAGTGCCGAAAAACACCGCCAAAGCCACGTTGTCCCTACCTTCGAGAACTATCGGCAAAATCGGATTGCTGCCACCTTGTCCCTGCCAAAATTGCTGATTGATCAGCGACACCAAAACGACCAAAGGCAAAGCAACAAAATAGCCGCCAAAACCCCACAAAAACCAACTTCCCCGCCAATTAATCCGAAACCAACCTTCAGGCAAAGGCAAAAAAGACTTGACCGAAAAATACAGTACCGAAAGCCCCCCAGCCGACAGCAACAAATAAGTAGCAAAGATATAAAAAGCCTTCTCGCGCGGATCAAAAGTAGCAGGATTGAGTTTTAAAACAGCCAGAGAAACAGGCAGCAACAAATAGGGAATCAAGATTTGCCCGACAAAGAAAAAGCCGACCACAAGTACCTGCCAAACAATCTCACCATCCCAAGGCACATCCCAAGTCAAGCTCGCATTTCGCGCCAACACCGGGCCGGAACCTGCTGGATCTAACTGCTGCCGCTGCAACAGCCACTGCACGGTCAAACCAACCAGCAAAACCGTGCCAATACAAAGTGCGATCGCCGGAACGCCAACTATAATTGCCAACTTTTCTACAGCTTGCTCTGCCGTTGCTTGCTCTGCAGCTTGCAGCGCCACCAGCTCTTTAGAACGTTCTTGCAGCTTGTAAAGTTGAGCTAGAGCGCGATAGCGAAACCAGCCATCCAAAGACTTTTTAATGTTCTGCTCGGCATCCGGTAGCAGTTGAGCCGGATTGCTCCAAATTCCCGTTAAAACTTTAGCAGTTACCGCCGAAGAGTCGTAATCAATTTGAGTATTGTACCGCTCAACTAAATTTTTCCAAGTTTGGAGCGCCGCCTGAGTTTTGCCGCTGCTTGCCTGCAAAATTCCTAAGCGCAAATCAAGTTCGTTTAGCAGCGCTGACTGTTGCTCTATCGTCTCTGACAAAGCCTTATTTTGAGCAATATTCAGAGTATTGTCAGCAGACTTAGAGGCGATGGCAGACTGAATTCCTTTAAATTGTGATTGAGTTGTTTCGAGAGTTTTGCGAGTCGAGTCTCGCGCTTCTTGATATTGCGTCAAAGCCGTATTTAAAGGATCTGCACCGACAATATTGTTGCGCGCCGAACTTAAATTAGCACTCTGATTATTTTCTCCTTGCCACTCAGAGGCGTGAAGCAGCAAATTTGTCTGGTAGAGTTCCAGCCGGCTTTGAATTTGTGGCTGATTCCAACTAGCAACTAAAGATAAACCGACCAGAGCGATCGCGATCGCCGTTAAAATACCTAAAATTACCCGCTTCAGTGTCATTCCTGCTTTTCCGTCCCGCGCGAATCCGTGGCTAAATCTTTTCCGTCTTTAATCATAGGTCGTTGCAGACGAGAGTATCCCGACAACTGGTAAAATTTCACTGGCTTATCTTTTTGACTCGCCTCAACAAGACTTACGCCACAAATCCTCCCTCCGCCATGTATGCGTAAGGTTTCCACCGAGAGTGCAGCGGTGCTTGTAGCGCCCCCTACAGGAGTAGTGCGGCATAAGCCGATGTATGAGGTAAGATCCGCACGGCGCAACCTCCGCTGGGTAGCAGGCTAAATCTAAAATCTAAAATCTAAAATCTAAAATCGAATGACTCGCATTATCTTAGTCCGTCACGGCAAAAGCACATACAATCAAGAACGTCGCATCCAAGGCCGCCTGGATAAATCGATTTTGACAGAAGCAGGCCGCAGCGGCGCCCTGCAAGTAGGCGACACACTCAGCAGTATCGCCTTTGATGCCGCCTATACCAGTCCCCTACAACGAGCCAAAGAAACAGCCGAAATTATCCTGTCGCGCTTGACAAATCCGCCACAACTCCAGCCAACCGATAAATTGATGGAAATCGATTTGCCTCTGTGGGAAGGAATGCTGCGCCAAGAGGCGATCGAAAAATTCCCCGAAGCATATCAGCAGTGGCAAAAACAGCCAGACAAATTTTCCATGAAACTGCCATCTGCTGACGGAGAAATCGAACACTTCCCAGTATTAGCCATTTTTGCTAGCGCCCGACAGTTTTGGAAAGAAATTTTATCGCGCCACCGGGACGGAACAATTCTAGTAGTAGGTCACAACGGAATTAACCGCGCGCTCATCGCTACAATATCGGAAATTTCCCCGGATTACTATCAATCGATTCAACAGTCAAATTGCGGGATTAGTGTCATTAATTTTGGAACTTCCCCTGTTGCCACCGATGAGCAAGCCGATCCGAAAAAGAAATTTGCAGTTCAATTAGAATCGCTAAATTTAACGGCCCATAACGGAGAAATTTTTCCCAAACCGAGAGACGGACACCGGGGCCCGCGCTTGTTGCTGGTGCGTCACGGCGAAACAGACTGGAATAAAGCAGGTAAATTTCAGGGACAAATTGACGTGCCTCTCAACGATAACGGCCGCGAACAATCCCGGCGGGCAGCAGAATTTCTCAAGGATGTAAAATTAGATTTTGCGATCAGCAGTTCGATGCTGCGCCCGAAAGAAACTGCAGAAATTATTCTCAAATATCACAGCGGTTTGCAACTAGAACTCCGCGACGAGTTGAGAGAAATCAGCCACGGACTTTGGGAAGGAAAATTTGAATCAGAAATAGAACAATCCTATCCGGGTTTGCTAGAGGAATGGAAAACATCTCCAGAAACAGTGCAAATGCCCGAAGGAGAGAATTTGCAGCACGTTTGGACTCGGGCGATCGCATCTTGGCGAGAAATTGTACAATCAGTTTCTGGTACGGGGATTGTGGTTGCTCACGATGCCATTAACAAAGCAATTCTCTGCCACCTATTCGGTTTGGAACCAGAACATTTCTGGAAATTCAAACAAGGAAACGGAGCCGTTAGCGTGATAGATTATCCCCACGGCCCCGATGGTTTGCCGGTATTACAAGCGATGAATATCACAACTCATTTGAGCGGCGGCGTTTTTGACCAAACAGCCGCAGGAGCACTGTAATTAGTAAAGTGCTGGGCGCGAACCCGTAGCGGAAGGAACGCCCACCGCTACGCTTCGCCCGCCTGAAAAAAGTTTAAAAGTCGATAACAACCGCGCCCGATGGTTAGGAAATTCTTAATTGCTGAAACCGTTGATTTTATTCCTTCTTCCTTCTTCCTTCGTGTCCTTCGCGTCTTCGCGGTTCGTACCTCCTTCTTCCTTCTTCAAAATATTTGAATCTTAAGTTATGAGCCGCGAACTGCTACAAAATGTACGAGTGCTAGATCCAGTTTCAGAGATCGATCGCATCGCTGATATTCTGATTGCTGAAGGTAATATCAAAGCAGTTGAGGAAAAAATAGCTGAGTATCCCGCTGACACGGAAGTGCGGGATTGCCAGGGACTGATTTTGGGGCCGGGGTTAACTGATATCTACAGCCACAGCGGAGAACCGGGTTTTGAGGATCGAGAAACCCTGGAATCCTTGATACAGGCTGCGGCGGCTGGCGGTTTTACGCGGCTGGCGATTTTGCCGGATACCTCGCCGCCAATTGACAATTTGGCCGGTTTAGCATTGTTGCAGCAACATATCCGCAATTTGTCGCCCGGGGGGCCCCGCTTGTATTTTTGGGGCGCGCTGACAGCGGGCGTTAAAGGGCAGCAGATGGCTGAGTTGGGCGAGCTGGTCTCCTCTGCGGTGGTGGGTTTTGCGGACGGTTTGCCGCTGTCTAATCCGGCTCTGGTGAGGCGTTTGCTTGAGTATATCCAGCCTTTGGGCAAGTCTGTGGCTTTGTGGCCGTGCGATCGAACTTTAGCAGGAAAGGGCGCGGCGCGGGAGGGTGCGGTGTCGGTGCGCTTGGGTTTGCCAGGAATTCCGGCGAGTGCGGAAACTTCGGCATTGGCGGCAATGCTTGAGTTGGTGGCATCTGCGGGCACTCCGGTGCACATTATGCGGGTTTCTACGGCGCGCAGTGTGGAATTGATTCGAGATGCGAAGGCGCGGGGTTTGCCGGTGACTGCGAGTGTGACTTGGATGCACTTGCTGTTGAATGTCGGGGCAATTTCAGGAAACTCTAAAGATTCCGGCGGGAAAAATGCTCTCACTGCTTCGTTGGCCTACGACCCGAATTTACACCTAGAACCGCCGTTGGGCAATCTCAGCGACCAATTAGCCCTGATTCAAGCTGTGAAAGATGGGGTAATTGATGCGATCGCGATCGACCACAACCCGCATACTTATGAGGAGAAAACTGTGGCTTTTGCTGATAGTCCGCCCGGGGCGATCGGTTTGGAATTAGCTTTGCCTTTACTGTGGCACGGACTGGTAGAAACCGGCGAATTTTCGGCTTTAGAACTGTGGCGAGTTTTGAGCGCAGGGCCGGCCGTTTGTCTCGGGCAAACCTGCGCCAGGGTTGCACCAGGTGTCTCTGCTGAGCTGATTCTGTTCGACCCGGATATGAGTTGGACTGTTGATGGGTCTAGTCTGAAGTCGCGATCGGCAAATACGCCTTGGTTGGGACAGCAATTAGCGGGCAAGGTTGTGCAGACTTGGATTTATTGACAATCAAGCAATTTGATCCCGGGCCCGGGGATTTATCACTGGGGTGGCTTTCTTCCATTCTTTAATCTAAAATCAAAAATCAAAAATCTAAAATCGATTAACCTTTGGAATTAAGACTTATTTAACGAACCGCTTTCGGATCGTTCGGCGGAGCCGTTCCCGAAGGGTAGGGCGCGAAGGAAGAGAAAGAAGATCGAGAAGAAGATCTGTAATTTGGTACGTGGAAGCTTTGGATAAGGCAGGGTAAATATATGATTGCTGTTGTTACTTCGTGGAATTCCCCACCGCTAGACTTGACATTGGATTTGGGCGAAATTCATGTTTGGCGCGTCTCTCTGGCTCAAACAGAATCTTGCTTGCAGAGTTTACAACAGACTCTCTCTACCGACGAGCGGACAAAAGCCGATCGCTTTGTGTTTCCAAAAGATCGATCGCAATTTATTGTGACTCGTGGCGCGCTGAGAGCGATTCTTAGTCGCTATCTTAACATACGTGCTGACATTTTGCGCTTTGACTACAATCCCTACGGCAAACCTTCTCTCATCGTCACCCAAGGTGGAAATACCCTGCGTTTCAATTTGTCTCACTCTCGGGGGATAGCTCTAATTGCTATTACCAAAAATCGAGATATTGGTGTGGATATTGAAGGCATAAATCCAAATTTTTCTTGTCTGGAGATTGCTGAAAAGTTTTTTTCACCATTAGAAAATTCTGTGTTGCGTTCGCTCCCCGAACCTCTCCAAGCCACTGCTTTTTTCACCTGCTGGACTCGCAAAGAAGCCTACATTAAAGCAGTCGGAAAAGGACTTTCTATTCCGCTGAATCAGTTTGATGTCAGCCTCGCACCAGGAGAACCAGCAGCGCTGTTAAATGTTGAAGGAAACCCCGAAGAAGCATCGAAATGGTCTTTAATTGAATTATTTCCCAGTTCAGATATGGTGGCGGCTGTTGCGGTTGCAGGAGATTGCTGGAAACTTGATTGTTGGGAGTGGACAGGGGAGTTTTGAGTTATGCAGAGTAAAAGAGAACGGCAACGATGGCTGGAATAGCTCTACTGGTTGCACCTCCAAGCTATTGTGTGGCGCACCCTACACAGACAAATAAGGACACAAGAATGTTGTGTCCCTACGTCAATTCGACTCCAACTTGCAACCCTACAACTGATTTAAAAATTCAACCAAATCGATAGCCGAACCCACGTACCGTAATGATATATTCCGGTTGGCCCGGATCGATTTCCAACTTTTCGCGCAGCCAACGGATGTGCACGTCAACTGTTTTGCTGTCTCCGATAAAATCTTGACCCCAAATTTTTTCCAGCAACTGATCGCGTGACCAAACTCGCCGGGGATAACTCATAAATAGTTCTAGTAAGCGAAACTGTTTAGGAGAAAATTTCACTTCTAGACCGCGAACCAACACCCGGCACTCTTCAGGATACAGAGTTATGCTCTTATATTGCAGCATCCTCGGTTCCGGTAACCGACCGAGGCGCTGGCGTCGCATCAGCGCCCGACACCGAGCGATAAACTCCCGCATTCCAAAAGGCTTGGTCAGATAATCATCCGATCCGGCTTCTAGGTAAAAAGCGCAATTGTTGGCACTTCCTCTAGCACCGATAATCAAAATAGGGACGGGATTTCCTTGATGCCGTAACATTCGACACAGATCCAAACCGTTAATTGAATCCATAATTAACAGGTTGAAGGCAAATTCGCCGTGGTATGACGAAGAAGCCTGTACAGAAGGCAGAGCGTTGCGCCCGTCGCTAGTAACCACCACCTCGTAGCCCTGTTCTTTAAGGGCTAAAGCTAGCATTTCCCGCAACAGGTCTTCACCTTCCAATAATAAGATTCGGCCAGCTTGTCCAACAGCCAACCTAGAAGGACTTTCGCTTAATTCAGCAGAAGACATAAATATCAGGGGGAGTTATGTTTGTATGTGGCTAGCGAGAGGGGCCTTGTTCGGTAGCTGAGGCACTCTCGCGCGGAGATCGCTTGTACGATCCCTATTTGTTCGATCGCTTAGAATCCTTCCCCAGTCCATCCCACAGACACGCGCTCGACCTTTGCTACTTGCTCGTGCAAGGAATACAGCCGTAGAGCAGTTGCCGGAGCCGCGCTGTCTGCCTGCGTCCTGGCCTCAGAAGTCTGGTCATTTTTAGGGGTCGGTGTTAATTTCATAAAACATTGCCCGCTGTTAATCGACCAGGTAACACCCAATCTATAGGGAGATGCTTGCTATACTACTCTTAAAAGGTTATTAAAAGGTAAAGTTTTGGTAATCAAGTCGTTAAATTATTAAGGTTAAGTAATATAACTATAAAGTTGCGATCGCCCTGTAGAACCTTTTTTAACAAGACAATAAGAAATTTGCCCAAAGTCCTTTTTTTTCCCGTGCCGGCTACGATCGACGATAGCAAGTAAAAATTCTGTAGACTGCCTATCATGTTGCTGCATTTGAGTACCTGGGCCGAGGTAGAAGCTTATCTCGATAGCTCCCGAGGCATAATTATCCCGATCGGCTCCACCGAACAGCACGGGCCCACCGGCTTGATCGGCACTGACGCCATTGCTGCGAGTGCGATCGCCCGCGGTGTCGGCGAAGCTGCCCATGCCTTAATCGGCCCGACAATTAATGTAGGCATGGCCTTGCACCACACCAGCTTTCCCGGCACAATCAGCCTCCGACCGCAGACGCTGATACTTGTAATCAGGGATTATATCACCTCTTTGGCAAAAGCGGGATTTGTAAAATATTTCTTCATTAACGGTCATGGTGGCAACATTGCCACGATGAAAGCAGCATTTTCCGAGACTTACGCGCATTTGTCAGACTTGAATTTACCGAATGCCGAAAGAATCCAGTGTCAAATCGGCAACTGGTTCATGTGCGGTTCAGTCTACAAACTCGCAAAAGAACTGTACGGAAACCAAGAAGGTTCTCACGCCACCCCCAGCGAAATCGCCTTAACCCAGTACCTTTATCCAGAAGCAATCAAGCAAGCTCCGCTTTCGGAAGAAGTCGCTTCCGGGCACAAAATTTACGGGGCTGCTGATTTCCGCCGCCGATTTCCCGACGGCAGAATGGGTTCAAATCCCGCCTTAGCAACTCCAGAACACGGCCAGCAGTTTTACGAATTAGCAGTCAAAGAATTGACTGATAATTATTTGGAGTTTTTAAATTCCGATTAACGTTTTTTCTTCTCGTTACCAGGATCTTCCTGCCCACATTCCGCACCCTGAACTGTCACACTAAGAATTTTGGGAGTTTAGCTAAATTGAACTGGCGATCGCAAGTCCAATTTCCCACTTGTCTGTATAAAAAATGACCATTTTGGTTCACAAAATTCCGCAAAAACCGATTGTGACAGTGGAGGGTGCGGAAAGAGGGTTAATTGACTTCAATTCTAAAATCTAACATCTAAAATTTAAAATCTAAAATCGATCTCAGCCAGGTACAAGCCCCCGGATTCATTCGTGGATCGATAAAAAAGCTCAGAATCCTCTTCACTTGCCCCCGAATTTATCAGTGGGGTTGCTTTATTCAATTCTAAAATCTAAAATCTAAAATCTAAAATCGATTGACCGATATAACTTCAATTAGGGAGACATTTTTTGCACGTTTATCCTGATTTAATTATAGTTCATTTTATTTTCTGTTCTATATTTTACGGTTTTGAGTGAGTCAGCAACATGATACCTCATCTTTATGAGAAAGGCTATATCTCCCGATTAATCAATCGGGAGAATATCAAAACTACTCCACAATCCAAGGAGTTAAACAAGGTGTCCAAGCACTCAATTCTTCATCCTTGAACCAGAGGCTAATTTCCGCACGGGCAGTCTCTACAGCATCAGAACCGTGAATAATATTGCGGCCGACATTCACAGCCAAATCGCCGCGAATTGTCCCCGGTTCTGAATTCAAAGGATTTGTTGCGCCAATCATTTTCCTCGCCGAGGCCACAACGCCGTCGCCTTCCCACACCATCGCCACTAGAGGGCCTGAAGTGATGAAGTCTACCAGTCCCGCAAAAAAGGGTCTTTCTTTGTGTACGCCATAATGCTGTTCGGCAAGTTCGCGACTCGCCGTCATTAGCTTCATGCCAACTAGCTTAAAGCCTTTGGCTTCAAAACGACCGATTATTTCGCCGACGAGTCCGCGCTGTACGCCGTCGGGCTTAATCGCTAAAAAAGTCCGTTCCAAGATTAACTCCTATAATTTTCTTAACTGATCCAAAAGATAGAGTAACTCAGAACGTACCTAAAGGCAATTCTGGGAAGTGGAAATTGTCATTTTGAGACTTATGGCAGAAGAAAGAAGCAAGAAGTCCTAAGTCCCACGAAAGAGGGAAGAAGCAATAAAAGCAAGGGTTAAAGAAACCCGGTTTCTAGGATAAATCTTTGTTTAGCAGCGATGTATCTGCGAAGAAACCGGGTTTCTAGACTCCTATGCGTCTAGGACCCATTTGCAGGGCTCATCCCGATTTTGTAAAAAGCATTTTTTAGGAGTGCGAGCAGGATGATCGCTTGGCTATATAAGCTCGCTCAGCATTTAAATTAGCTCTAAATAATCAAACTCTTGTGGCTTAACTTTCAGCCACGCCCGAAATATGCAATTTAAATGTAGAATAGCTTATCTCTAGCGAGCAAGATGCTCCTACTCCTGGTATCCTATGATACAAGTCACAATTTCCTGTGACTAGAAACACTCTTACCTATGATGTTAAATACACATATGTATGATAACAAACACAATTATTTTGGAGCAAAAACAGAGATAATTAATCAAGGTCTGAACATGATATTGAAAGCAGCCATTCAGGATTAAAAGCAATGCAAAAGATTGTAGAGTTCATCGAAGAAAAAAAGCAAGAGTTTGCAAACTTGCCATTATTTGAACTTCTAGCTAATAAACACATTCACCCGAATCAACGACTAATTTTTGCACCTGTACTCGATCCTTTGGCAGTGGGCTTGAGCGACTTAAACAAGTACGTCCTCCGAGAATCTTCCAGCAATAACAAAGTTCAGGAACTGATTAACAAATATACTTACAAAAAAAACTACTATTGGCACGGGTATCTGGAACACCTAGAGACATTGCGGTTCAATCAATTAATGAGTTATGGCGACTTCAGACTGCTTTGGGGTGAAGAAACTAAAAAAACTCGATCGCTCTGTTCAGCGCTCGAATGCTATGCTTTCCAAGCCTCTCCCATTCAGAAACTGGTGTTAGTGGAAGTCCTCGAAGCAACGGCCACAGTTTTTTTTGAGGCGGCCCTAGCAGTGGTCATGGAATTACAGCAAATTACCAAAAAAGAATATGTTTATTTGGGAGGAGGTTATGTGAGTTTAGAAAATCATCATCTTTTAAACAGGTTTGAGATGTTGCAAGTTTTAGCAGAGATAAAACTTACTGATGCGGAACGCCAAGCAGCTTTTGAATTAGCACAAAATGTATTTGAACTGTTTACAGAAGTAATGAACGAGCTGTTCGGACACAGCCAAACACATTCTTGCAATACTGTGCTGCAAGTATCCTCAATTTCTGCATTCGATCGCGCTTTCGACTGTCTCGATATTTGTTAGTTTTAAAAATTACTAAACAATCACTAAATTATCTCGGTGCACCGCCGTTTCTACACCGGGATAGCCTAAAATATCAGCAATTTTATCTGACTTGCAGCCCTGGATTTGTCTCAATTCTAAACTGCTATAATTCACAAGTCCTCTAGCAATTTGCTTGCCTGCTGTGTCGCACAACTGCACGGAATCATCAGCTTGAAATTCTCCTTCTACTTGAGCAATACCCGCAGCTAAAAGCGATTTTCCACCCTGGGAAATTGCCTTGACAGCACCCGCATCTAAATATAGTTTTCCTGCCGGAATTAGCACGTTAGCTATCCAGTGCTTGCGAGCGTTTACAGGGCGCGGTTGAGGCTCGAATTGAGTACCGATCGACTCTCCGTTGAGTATTTTCTCGATATTACCAGGAAAGCAGCCGTCAGTGATGACTGTGCGCACTCCCGATGCAGTTGCTATTCTCGCCGCTTCTATTTTTGTCACCATACCGCCGGTTCCCCAACCACTGCGGGAATCTCCTGTTTGCACCTGAAATTCTGTTAGCTGTGCCATACTTTGGACTAGGGCGATCGGCTGGGCGTCGGGATTGCTGCGCGGATCGGCGGAATACAGCCTATCGACATCTGTGAGCACAAACAACCAATCTGCTTCTACCAAACTCGCCACCAGTGCCGAAAGCGTGTCGTTATCACCAAATTTGAGCTCGTCTACCGCCACAGTATCATTTTCATTGACGATCGGAATCACGCCCAACCTGAGCAGTTGTTGAAAGGTATTGCAAGCGTTAACATAACCGTTGCGCTGCACTAAATCGCCCCTGGTGAGCAATACTTGAGCGATCGGCTGTTGTAGAGTAGTAAACAAGTCATCGTACACGCGCATCAGCCGCCCTTGGCCCACGGCCGCCACAGCCTGTTTCAGAGCAATGTTTCGCGGGCGTTCCGTCAAGCCCAAGCGCGCGCAACCCACCCCAACCGCACCTGAAGAAACCAAAACTACTCGATGGCCTTGCTGCCGCAAACCGGCTAAAATTTCGACTAATGCAGCAATAGTTGACAGAGCTAAGTTTCCCGTAGTCGATCGAGTCAGCGTCGAAGTTCCTATTTTAACAACTATAGTTTTAGTCATTGGTTTGTTGACTGTTGACTGTTGACTGTTGTTTGTTGTTTGTTGACTGTTGACTGTTGACTGTTGACTGTTGTTTGTTGTCATTAGTTACCAATGCCCTATGCCCTATGCCCAATTTAATCTTTAATTTTCAGAGAAGCCCCCAAAGCTTGAGAAACCCACACTTCAAAAGAGCGCACCGGATACTTGCGAAGCGCATACCCAGCATCAACCATTGGTTCCACTAAAATAGTGAACATACCCAAACGATTGCCTGCCAAAACATCAGTAAAAAGTCGATCGCCCACCATCGCCACCTGTTCCACCGGCAAATTCATCGCATGAATAGCCCTTCGCAACTTGCGACGCGACGGCTTAGCCGCACCCGTGATGTAAGGTAGATTCAAAGACTCAGCAATCCGACCGATCCGAGCCTGACTTAAATTATTGCTCGCCAACCACAGCGATACCACTGGTTTTATTTCTTCCACCCACAGGGTTAGTTCAGGAGAAGCATTCATTGCTGTAATGGGAACGAGAGTTTCGTCCACATCCAAAACTAATCCTTTAATATTATGTTCTTGCAGAATATCCACCGTTAATTTCATGACTGAATCGCCCAGAACTAAGTCAGGCTGCAGTATTTTACCCCAAGTCATAATGATTTTAGATTTTAGATTTTAGATTTTAGATTGAGAAATAAGAAATTGGAAGTTAAAGATTAAACAAGTAAAAAATCAAAAGTGAATAATTATTGCTTTTGCTTTGTTACTTTTGACTTTTTACGTTTGTATTAGTCATTGCCCATCTATGGAGTCGATCGCAACTGCTGGTCAACTTTAGCAATAGCAGCATCGTGTTCCGCCTGGGTGCGGCTGAAAATGTGAGTGCCGTCGTATCGAGCCATAAAATACAGATATTCTGTCTTTTCCGGAGCCAGAGTCGCTTCCAGACTTGCTATTCCCGGAGATGCGATCGGAGTTGGCGGCAGCCCTACATTTACATAAGTATTGTAAGGAGAAGGCGTTTCCACCTGCTTAAAAGTCAAGGGCTTCTCCTTAGTTTGCCTGATGCCGAGGGCGTATTCAACCGTCGGATCTGATCCCAACTTCATGCCCTTATTCAAGCGGCTGGTAAACACCCCAGCAATGCGATTGCGCTCCGAAGGAACCACAGCCTCTTTTTCCACAATACTCGCCAGCGTCACCCACTCTTTCAAATCCAGCTTAGTTTTCTTCTGATTCTTTTGATATATCGGCAAAGCCAACTCCTCGAAGCGACCGAGCATTTGCTTGATGACAGCTTCCGGGGTAACTGCATCGCCGTCTAGCTGATAAGTATCTGGGTACAAAAACCCTTCCAAATGAGGCAGGCCGCTCGGCAGCCAAGGGTACTGAGCGTAGGGAACTTGACTCGCCGCCGTCATAAAATCCTTAGCCGGGAAAAAACCTTGCGCTTCAAAATAAGCGCTCATTTGTTGCAGCGACCACCCTTCTGGAATCGTGAAACTCTGCTGTACCACTTCGCCCTTCCAAATTTTCTCAGCAACTGCACTCAGAGGCTGAGTCGGCGACAGTTGGTAAGTTCCCGCTTGAAAACCTCCATCGCGGTTTTGCAGAGTCAGCCAGCGGGCCCACATATTCCATGCCGAGCTCGATCGAATCAACCCCGCCGCCTCTAAATCCCGCCCGATTTTTTGACTGGGAGTACCCTCGGGGATTTGGATCAAAACAGCAGCATCCTCTGGCGGGGAAGTTGACGTTTCAGCTATTTTAGGCGGGGCGGAAGCCCAGCTCCACCAAGCCCAGCCCTGCCAAGCGCAAACCCCCCAGATTGCCGGCAGCAACGCCAGATAATACAACCATTTAGAGACTTGCGGAGTTCCTTTTCGGTCCTCGCGCGCGCTGCCTTTTGTCATTTGTTCTTTATTCATTGCTGCCTACAACTGGTACAAACATTGACGGTAAGTCCTATTTCTAGGTGTATATTTTCCTTCGCCACTGACCACCAGAGAGGTTAAAAACGAGGGAGGCATTCTTAACGTCTTGCGGGATACCACTCCCAGGCAGTGCAGTAATTGGCTAGACACTTTTTTAGTCCTGAATTAAGAAGGTGGTGAGTCTTCCTCTTTTCAAGCCCCGCGCCTTCAGGCTGGGGTTAGTGACCGAAATTTCTGGGTTTGAAACCCCCTGCTTCTAGCACGGCTTTACAGATTAATTTGCGGAGCGCCACGAATTGTAAGACAAAAACTTACAATCTGTAGGCGCTGCATTTTGGCACAATCGCTTGCTTGTTTTTAGAGCGTGCAAACTAATTGTTTTTCGCTGTGGGTCTTTCTTTGTTGGCGACTCTTGCCAACCCCCAACATAACAGAACCCATATTTAGGGTGTTTAACGATTGAACCGCGCTTAAATTCTGCACTTAAATTTCCGCCGTACCGAGAGCGGACATGACCAGTGGAATGCTGCAAACGATGGAGCTGTCGGGGATAAAACTCCAAAGGGATTACTTCTATTAGCTTGGTATTATCGGGCTGGATATGTCCTCCGATATACCAATTAGCTAATACCCAAGAGTCAACGCAATGAGCCTCAAACAAGTTTGACAGCTTTTGTTTAGACTTGAACAGTCCTAAATCTTGACGCATTTTACAGCTGTCAAAGCCCTGCAAAATTTCCAGGTGAGCAATTTTCTCAATTTCCGAGTAGAACCATCGTTTACCTACCTCCCGAGGATTAAAACTTGTATTCCATTTCTTAGCTCCCTTCCCGGTTTTTGCTTTAACGTCTTCTACAACAAATGTCGATATCGGAAACATCAAAGTCAACCATTTGGCAATCCTTAATTGCCACTGCCATCTCGCTTTAGTCGATGGGGGGATGCGATTTTTATTGACCGAGGGATTAGTTCGGTTTTGACGGCAGGGAGTATTGCGAAACCGCCTACCGCGTCGCATATTTCGTCTGACCTCAACGCGATCTTTTACCCAATCAATTGCATCGGTTTGGATGTTTAAGTAGGTATGCGTTCTGGATTTAACGGTAAATCCAGAACGCTTACTACCTGGGTCACTACCAACTGCAATTGGTTGATAGTTGTGGCTTAAAGGTTTTGCATTCAATCGAACACAAAATACTCCTTTTTTAAAAAACGGCGTAGCTTTGCCCGATTCGATCCAACGTCTAGCCCGAGCAGGGGTAGTTGGCATCAGGGGACGGTTATTGCTGCCTACAACTGGTACAAACATTGACCGTAAGTCCTATTTCTAGGTGTATATTTCCCTTCGCCACTGACCACCAGAGAGGTTAAAAACTAGGGAGGCATTCTTAACGTCTTGCGGGATACCATTCCCAGGCAGTTCAGTAATTGGCTAGACACTTTTTTAGTCCTGAATTTAAGAAGGTGGTGAGTCTTCCTCTTTTCAAGCCCCATGCCTTCAGGCTGAGGTTAGTGACAGTCCGTTGTCCTGGATAAGCGGCGGTTAACTAGCGACTAATGACTGATGACCTGCGATTGATGACCGAAAAGTTACGGATACAAGCCGTTTAAAAGACCCAATTCACGCGGTTCCATTCAAAAGCGCGAGCGTCAAGGCTGAAGGCACAATCTCGAAAAAATTCGATCGGGCGAGCAGTTTACTTTTTTTATAAAATAGTAAAAAATTCTGCTTTTTGCCGTCAGGCCTTCTGCCTGCAATTAATATCTAATCAAGCTCGTCAAAGAACTGGTCTTCCAGCATAGGCAACATCGGTTCCAGCCTTTGAAACTCTTCTTCCGAGAGCAATTCTGGCTTGCCGTCATCATTCATTCTAGCCAATATAAAGAACGGGTCGAGAGGCGTATAAATGGCATATTCCTGCTCTTCGTGGTAGAAGCTGGTGAGCCACATCAGCTCCTCAAACTCGGACTCCTCATCCGGATCGGCATCGGATGCCATATCGTCTTCGGGAAATTCCGGCAATTCGCCAACCACAGTCAGCGTCACCGCCGTGCGTCTGAGGGTCAAGTTCTGCTCTTGCAGCACAACTCTAGCTGTATCAAAAATTTTGTCAATTTCGGTCTCGTCTTCTACAGGAATTGCGGCTTCGTCGGTATCGTCTCCGTGCCAAGTAAAAATTTCTACGGGTGAGTCAATCGGAAGCAGCAAAGCGTATTCTTGACCTTCTAGATTCATAGAATATTCTATGTTGCAAGTTAGCGATCGCCCAACTTCATCCGTCAGGGTGACGGACTCTTCGTTGGAATTGCCATTATCTTTGCGGTATGGGGATGAGGACATCGCGTGTATCTTATTTTCCGTCAATAATTCAGTAACGTTTGCTTGACAATTGGGAATTTTTGTGGCGATATTATGGCTAATCGGGCGACTATCGCCAGTCCACAAGCTTAAACCGCGAGACTCCCGGAATTTTGCACAGGCTCCGAGTGCAGCGTTTCAATCTCAGTCGAGTCCGCAAGCGACACTGAGGAGAAATCACAATTTTGTGCTTCTTCAGTACCGAGGGTACAGCAAAATTTTCTCCAGTGTGTCAAGGGTTACAGGTGTGCTTCGCTTTCCTTGCACAACCAGGATATCACGCCTCTGTTACAAGCTATCAAGGATTGCCACTTGCGCAGATATTTTGCCTCCGCTCGTCCAACCACTGCTGCAAAATTAGGGCTGCTGCTTTGCGATCGATCGAACCCTTATTTTGCGACACCGAAATCCCTGCTGCTTTCATCAATTCCTCTGCCTCAACCGAAGTCAGGCGCTCGTCCACGTACTCTAGGGGGAGCTCTAAGGCTCTGGCGATGCGATTGGCATATTTTTGCACCTGTCGGGCTTGGGCGCCCAATTCTCCGTTCAGGGAGTAAGGCAAGCCAGCCACTAAAATTTGCACTCTCCGCTGTGAGACGAGCTCTCGGAGATAAGCTACGTCCCGCTCGAAGGACGATCGTACCAGAGTTGTAATCCCCGTAGCTATTAAACCGGTGCCGTCACATCCGGCGATGCCGACTCGTTTGAGACCGATATCTAATCCCAGTGCTGAAATACATAATTTATCGTTGGACATTATCAATCAATCAATCGATTTTAGATTTTAGATTTTAGATTTTAGATTTACTGTTGTTTCCCGGAGATAATCTTATTTAAGGAACCGCTTTCGACGCGAAGTGCGCGAAGGCAGAAGAGAAGAGAAGAGCAGAGCAGAAAGTAAGAAAAAAATAGTTGGTACGACCTTACTTAATGGTAGGGTGCGCCCAAGAGCAGAGACGGCTGCTTGGATGAAAAATTTTTTACTTTCTGCTTTTCACTATTAAGTATTAACTTTTCTTTTGGGAGCCTTCGTCTAGAGGCAATTCGGGCAATTTTAGAGGCAAAATGCTGATGATATCTGTTGCCGATGATTCGGAATTCTGGAAGTTCAAGGGGTTAACTTGATTCGTTTGGCTGTTTCCTGAGTCAGCCAACAGGGATTTTATCTCCGAGGACGCGGATCCTGCTGTGGCTTCCCCAGCCATCGGGCCGAGCCAGGACATCCTGCCCGGTACGGGTTTGCGAGTTGGCTGGAAGCTTTGCAGCATTTCTGATAGCTGGAGTCCTTCGAGAGACACCAACTTGGACTCGCGCAATTTGTGCCACACCGATCGAGACATCAGCAAACTGTGTTCCACGCGCACTGCTCCAAATTGCTCTAAATAAGCTTCCCGTTCCGGCTGATAGTCAGCGGAAGCCAGTTGCAGGCTTTGAACCGGGAAATCTTGAACAAGGCGCGCCATCTGGGACAGCAGTTCCGGGTAAAGCCAAGTGTAGGCCGGGTGTACCGTCAACTGGGCGACGTGCGGTTGGTGGCCGTTGCGGGATAGCTGCACCTGAAAATAGCCGATCGCGGCTTTCCGCTGCGGTTCAAACACGTAACCGCTGACTACCTCTGTTTTTGCCAGCCACTGTCTGACACCTTCGACTAAAGCGCCTAAAAAACTGGTTTTGAAATCTTGAATGTGGCGGTCGAATACTTGGCGCACCAGCGGCGGCATAGACGCGGTATCGAGTTGGTATAGCAACTGAGCGTCCGCGTTGCTGACCGGCAGCAGGTTCGGTAAATCTGGGGTCGAGGAAGCCATTTCCACAAGGCGTTCTGGGGCGATCGTCCAGTAAGTCATCTGGGCCAAAGGCTGAAACCCGTTCTGCCGATACAAAGCCAGGGAAGTTTTGTCACCGACATTCACCTCCAACAGCCATGTCCGCGCCTCCCAGACTGCCTCAAAGCAGTACCGCAGCAGCATGGAACCAATTCCTTTGCTGCGGGCTTCCGGGTCTACTCCTATGCGATCGATCCGCCAAGTGCTGCGGGTGCGGTTGAAAGGAGAAATCTGAATTATGCCCTTAACTTTCCCTTCTTCTTCGGCCACGTGGGCGCGGAACAAGGACTGACAAGGGTTGGGAAACCAGCTAAAAATCTTTAGCAGTCCGTACCAGCGACGAATCTGCTGCAACTTTCTACCTAGTACCAAGTCGCAGCTTGCGCCTTTACGGTTTTCTGGCTCGTCGGCTGTTTCCGCACACAATTGTTCCATCGCCTCGATGTCGCGATACTGAAACGGGCGAATCACAACCTGGTTTGGGTTTTGGGAGGGAAATGAAGTCATAGCATGAAAGTGGGGAAGGGAAATTTAAAAATAAAAATTCAGAAAGGGGAAGAGTTAGGGAAGTTTTGAGTTTTGAATGGGTAAATTTTGAGTTCAAAACTTAAAACTTTTGATTCTTCTCCCTTTCTCGATCGAGGGAAAATTAAAAATTTCAAATCATCTTTTTGAATTTTTAATTTTCAGTTTTCAACTCAATATTTTTGTGGCAGAGGTCGAATTAAAACGACCGGTGTGCGCTCGTCAGCATTCCCGGCCGGGTTGCTGCGCAAGGCTTGCTCTAAAAATGTTACCGATAAATCGGAGGTCGCTGCTAATATCTTAACTGCTTTCAAGTCATTAGCGTCTACGATCGCCGCCGCAAGTCCGGTTTCTCGTTGAATTTCTTCTACTACTTGCTGGGGATTGTCCGGGCCTAGGACAATAAATTGGTCGAAGGGAGGCAAAGTCCCGGTAACGTCGTCGATCAGCCTTGCTTGTTCCCCTGCAAGTTGGTAAAAGACTCCCGGTTTGCCAAATATTTTGGCCACAGCGCCGATTGCAAATGCCGCCACTACGCGCCAAGGCCCAACTACATCAACCAAGGTCTGCATCCCGCAAGCCGTCGCCAAACTCGACGTGGGCAAGAAAAACAAGCACACTCGCTTTGCCGCCCATCCGGGTTTGACTTCGCTGGGATGGCGGTAGCGTCCCTGCATCAAAGCTAGGGGAGTTTCTGCCAAGGCGACAATATCGCCTTTCTGAGCCCGCGGCAGCACGTACCGTTTGACAATTTCGACGGGATTGTCCAATTCCGCCAGTATGTGAGTGCGAATCGGCAAGACTTCTGCAACTCCGACATTTCTGGCGATGGGTACGGTGTCCGAGTTGGGAAATTGCAGCGGGACTACTACGTTACGGACTTTGGGGATGCGCCCGCCCGGGCCGTAGGTGACGAAGTGTACTTGCACCCAAGCTGACTGCAATTTGGTTAAATCTTGCCCTTGAATGTCTACAGATACTTTAATTTTTGTGTTTTTTTGGGCTTTAACAATATAGCCGAACCAGTAATCGTCTGCTCTGGCTGCTGCGTCTTTGTGGCAAGGAATCACCTTTGTCTGGGAAGTAACGCCATCTAAACTTCCGTCTGACAGCAGTTTCACCTGTGCCTGCACGGACGGCAACATAATCTCAAACCGCTGTGTCAGGTTGCGGAACTCCATTTCTCCGACTAAAAGATAGCGGTTGGGTTCGGAGATGGCTAAGCGCCATTCTCCGGCTGTTAGTTCTAGTTTATTTGCACTCCCTGTCCGGCGATAGTTCAACTCTAGGCCCAATCCGCCCAATGCTAGCAGCGAACCGGCTGCTGCGATTCCTGTTGCTAAAGTCTCAATCACTCAAATCACCGCCAATAATATTTTGTGTTTACTGTAGTCGATCTCGGGTACTTTAAGCGCCGATCCGGTAGTAATTCGATTGTGTTCAGTTGGTTGGGGGCGATCGAACTTATGCCCAGTTACACGTAAGTGCGAGCGCCTCTGGCGGCTAAAGCGGTCAAGTTGCTGTTCACAGAGCTCCTTCGTGATTTAGAGCGCTCCCAAATCAGGCGTTGCTCGATCGGGGTATGAAAAAAATCCGTTGAAAATCCCGAATCTTTGTGGGTACTGGTTTCTATGACTTGCATATTTAGCCTTTGGGACCGTAAATCAGCAACGTCTACAAAACAAATCACTTAATTCAATAATTAAATAGTAGATTTTTTTTACATAAATATATCCTTTTTGAAGGTTATTATATCATATCAGATAGAGCGATCGCTTTTTTTTTTAGAACCCGTAAGCCAACAATACCTGCCAACAATATCCATCTCAAAAAAGCGCCACGACCGGGATATTATGGTTAATCTATCGGACCTGATATCAGGTGGCAGTCCACATTTTTTTTAGAATATTTATTAATCATTTAATCTGCAAACAAGTCTGTATACATGAGTTATTTTTGGTTCCCTAAGCTAAGACTGTGCCAGATGTGCGATCGCGCGCCTCCTGTTTCCTCAAGGTCGAATGAACAGCGAGCCGCTACCGCGCTAGCGGTAAGTAATTTTGAGAATCTACTTCTTAAGTAACAGTCAAAATCTAATTCTTAGGCTGTAGATTTTATTAGAAGGAATAGGTAGGCTAGTGAATGTAGTAGTAATAGCCCAGGATATCTATGACTGAATATACGCAGCCTTTTAACCAGCCTAAAGCAAATTCTGACTCCCAGGAAAAGAATGTTGACAATACCGAAAATCAGCAGCTTCAGGCTCAGACTAACGAAAATACAGAATCAAACCAAGATCAATCGTCAGGCTCAGGCATTGGTGCGAGGATAGCAGGAGCAGCAGTCGGTGGTATACTTGGTGCTCGCTCTGGAGGAATTATTGGTGCTGTAGCAGGCTCAGTTGCTGGCGCTATGATTGGTAAAGGTACTGCTGATACGGTTAACCGTGCTGTAGATAATTTAGGCGATGCAGCACACACTGTAGCAGACGGTATTAAACATACTGTAGAAGAGCTAGGGACAGTAGCAAAGGAAACTGCTGAGGAAGTTAAACCATCTATCAAAGCTACAGCAGAAGCAGTCAAGCAGACAGTTGAAGAAACCAAGCCTTCGATTACAGGTATAGCCGAATCTGTCAATCAGACAGTTCAGGAAGCGAGGCCTTCTGTAGTAGATGCAGTCAAGAGCGCATCCGAGGAAGTCAAACCTACGATTAGAGAAGTAAAAGATTCAGTCAAGCAGACAGTCGAAGGTGTCAAGCCTTCTATACAAAGTGCAGCGGACTCTATTAAGAGCACTGCCGATGAAGTTAAGCCTTCTGCCAAAGCTGTAGCTCAGGAAATTGAGGGTGCCACTAAGGAGCTTACATCGACTGTAAGAGAGACAGCGAAGGCAGTGGAGCCATCGATAAAAAGTGCAGCCGACTCGCTTAAGTCATCTGGTAAGAGTGCGGCTGAATCAATCAAGTCATCTGCTCAAAGCGCCGCCGAATCTGCCAAAGGTGCAGCGCAGGATGTTAAGTCATCTGCCCAAAATGCAGCGGAATCTGCTAAAGATACAGCGCAGGATGTTAAGTCATCTGCCCAAAATGCAGTCGAATCTGCTAAAGATACAGCGCAGGATGTTAAGTCATCTGCCCAAAATGCAGCGCAGGATGTTAAGTCATCTGCCCAAAATGCAGTCGAATCTGCTAAAGATACAGCGCAGGATATTAAGTCATCTGCCCAAAATGCTACCGAATCTCCTCAAGGTGCAGCGCATGATGTTAAGTCCTCTGCCCAAAATGCAGCCGCATCTTTCAAAGGTGCAACGCATGATGTTAAGTCATCTGCCCAATATCTAGCCGAATCCCCCGAGGAAAATATCGATACGGATATTCACATCTCCGGCAGTCCTGAAGCCAAGGAAAAAGTGGTCATTCATGACAACAGAATAATTAAGGACTAGCTAAAGTAAGGACTTAACTCCAGCTTGTTAAAGCTAGCCCTAAGAGAGTTTAACATAGAGTGGATCTTAGAAAAGAGTCCACTCTTTTGTGTGTATGAGGAATGCGATCGCCTAGGGTTTAACGGAGAGTCTATTTATTGAGGAACTCTCCCCCTGAAGATGGAAAGATTCCGTTCATAGTTCATAATAGGTTGTAGCCATTTATAAATCGAGAAATAGTTAGGGTGAAGCTGAGGTGCCCAGTTCAACCCCTAACTATTTAATATCCAAATTGCAAAGTCACAGAAGCTTCAATCTGCTGTTCCCCTCCCACCACAGGCGTTGTAGCATCAGCATTAGCAAGGCGAGCAGCAGCCACCTGCCGGTACATAGGAGGTGGCGGGCTAGCACCGTTGACTTGAATGTTAAGAATCTCTCCCCGCTTCAGGTTTAGGGCGCTAAAGACTGCATCTGCTTGCGCTTGAGCGTCTTGAGTTGCTTTTTTGAGTGCTTGTTTTTGAGCTTGTTCGATCGCACTGTCGGCGGCCACAAAGCTTACACCTTGAATTCGCGTTGCTCCCGCTTGCACTGCATCGTCGAGCAAAGTGCCAGCAGATTGAGTATTAAGGCGAAAACTGACGGTATTTGTAGCAATATACCCTATTAGCCGCTGCTGGTTGTTTTCGTAGGTGTAACTCGGGTTCAGGGTGATGCCGGTAGTTTCGAGTTTTTGCACTTGGCGCGATCGCAGCAATGCTACCACAGCGGACGATCGCCTCGCCGCTTCCTGCTGCACCTCGGCCGCCGTTTTCCCCTGCACCTCAACCCCCAAAGCAACTTGAGTCTGGGTTGTCGGAATCGCTTCCACACCCCGCCCAGTGACACTCAGCGTTCTAATCCGCTGTTCTTGAGCAACCGCCGCATCTAATCCCACGAAACTCACGAGAGTTAAGGTTAAACACAACGCTGTTAGCAGACTACCGAAATTAATGCGATCGCCACGTTGCAAATTTGAATTCATAAACTTGATTCTCCTCACATACAACAGATGCTATACTTTACCTTCACACTGAAATTGCTAAATATCCGCCTTGTTACATTTTTAGCAACTAAAAAAAGTCTAAGTCATTAGTCATGAGTCATCATTCATGAGTCATTAGGCATGAGTCATTATATGCAATCCTTAAAACAAGCAGCCCGCCGACTCAAAAAAGAGACTTACGCTGTTTATTTAGCCAGTACAGACCAGAGAGTACCTTGGTACGCCAGAATTTTAGCAAGCCTTACGGTTGCCTATGCTTTTAGCCCGATCGACTTAATTCCTGACTTCATACCGGTTCTCGGCTACTTAGACGATTTGATAATTGTACCTTTGGGAATTTGGCTGGTACTGAAGATGATTCCGCCACAGATTTTAGCCGAGTGTCGGGAAAAAGCAGCCGCAGAAATAGAGCGAGGAAAACCGATAAATCGGGCTGCCGCTGCTGTGATTATTGCCATCTGGATTGGCTTGGGAATATTAGCTGCAATCTGGCTGACACGGATATTTAAACGTTAAAAAAATTACCTATCTAGTTATAGTGTCGGGTGCGCATTGCGCACCTTACCTTAAAAACTCGCTTCGCCAGAAAATATTTAAAGTTTCAAAAATCACCGTTCTAGTTATAATATATAGTGCTCGCGGCGCACCTTACCTTAAAGAAAACTCGCGGTATCGCATACCAACTATTATTTACCCCCTTAAAAAATTAAACTAACTTTCTAGTTATGACACAAACCACTGATTTCCTCAGCCACCTCAACCCATCTCAGCGCCAAGCAGTCGCCCATTATAACGGGCCGCTGTTAGTAGTAGCGGGCGCTGGTTCCGGCAAAACCCGAGCTCTAACTTACCGAGTTGCTAACTTAGTTCGCACCCATCGAGTCGATCCTGAAAATATTCTGGCGGTGACATTTACAAATAAAGCCGCCAGGGAGATGAAAGAAAGAATTGAGAAATTGCTGGCAACTCAGCAAGCTGAAGCGGAATATGGCAAACCTTTGGTAGACTTGACCCCGGATGTGCAAACTTCATTGCGCTCGCACATTTACCGCACAATTACCAAACACATTTGGATGGGGACTTTTCACTCTTTGTGCGGCCGGATTCTCCGCTACGATATTGAAAAATACCAAGACGAAAAAAAACGCCAGTGGAAGAAAAATTTTTCGATTTTTGACGAGTCAGATGCTCAAAGCCTCGTCAAACAGATTGTTACAAAAACCATGAACCTCGACGACAAGAAATTTGACCCGCGAAAAGTCCGCTATGCCATCAGCAACGCTAAAAATAAAGGTTGGTCGCCTCAAGAATACCAAGCAGCAGAACCGGATTATCGAGGTCGCGTAATTGCCGATGTTTACAGTCGCTACCAAGACGCTTTAGCAGCCAACAATGCCCTAGATTTTGACGACTTAATCCTCGTTCCGGTTAAACTTTTGAGCCAAAACGAGCAAGTATTAAGTTACTGGCATAAAAAGTTTTGCCATATTTTAGTTGACGAATACCAAGATACCAACCGCACTCAATACGATTTGATTCGGATGTTGGTGACAAATAACGCCGACCCGAAAAACTTCGATAAATGGCAAAACCGCTCGATTTTTGTCGTGGGCGATGTCGATCAATCAATTTACAGCTTTCGGATGGCAGATTATACCATATTGCTGGAATTTCAAGAGGATTTCGGAGATGGTTTGTCAGACGAGAAAACTCAGACAATGGTAAAATTAGAGGAAAATTATCGATCGCGCGAAAACATCCTGCAAGTCGCAAACCACTTGATCGAACACAATACCGAACGGATCGAGAAAATTCTGCGCCCGACGCGGGAACCGGGAGCTCCGATTGTTGTCTGGCGCGCCGACAACGAATTAGATGAAGCGGAATTTGTAGCGGGTCAAATTCATTCCTTAAAGCGCCAAAACTCCGAATACGAAAACGGCAGTAACTTTGCGATTCTGTACCGCACAAACGCTCAATCTCGATCCTTTGAAGAAGCGTTAATGCGTTTAGACATTGCCTACAATATTGTCGGCGGTCTCAAGTTTTACGATCGCAAAGAAATCAAAGATATCCTAGCATACCTGAGGGCGGTTGCCAATCCCGACGATAGCGTCAGCCTCAAACGCATCATCAATACACCCCGTCGCGGCATTGGGGATACCACATTTTCCAAAATAGAAGACGCTGCAACTCAGTTAGGCATTCCGTTGTGGGAAATCCTCAGCGATGAATCATCTGTCAATACTCTAGCAGGGCGATCGGCAAAAGCTATTATTAAGTTTGCCGAAATGATTAGTCGTTGGCAATCGCAAGTTGAAACTCTGCCAGCTTCGCAAATTGTCCAAGGAATTATCCAAGATTCAGGCTACATTGAAGATTTGAAAAATCAAGGAACCGAGGAAGCCGAAAATCGGATAGAAAACGTCAGAGAATTGTACAATGCAGTGCTACAATTTGAAGAACAAAACGAAGAACCGACCCTGACATCATTTTTAGCAAAAGCATCATTAGCATCCGATTTAGATGACTTGCAGGAAGAAGATTCCCGCGTGTCGCTGATGACGCTGCACTCAGCCAAAGGGTTAGAATTTCCCGTAGTATTTCTAGTCGGAATGGAACAGGGTTTATTTCCTAATTTCCGCAGTTTGGACGACCCCAAAGCGATCGAAGAAGAACGCCGTTTGTGCTACGTCGGCATCACTCGCGCCCAGGAATTGCTATTTCTCACCCACACTCGCGAACGCCGCTTGTGGGGAGGTTTCCGGGAACACTGCACCCCTTCGCTATTCTTAGGAGAATTGCCGACACATTTGCTAGCTGGAAGTGCGAAGAAAACTCCAGCAGGCAAAAAGGCCGCCTCTAAAGGAAAAACTAATAATTCAGCAGCTAATTCCGGCAGTTCTCAAGCGGGAACCAACGTACAATCGGTGGATTGGCAAACCGGCGATCGGGTTTTCCATCATGCTTTTGGAGTGGGAGAAATTACCCACGTTTTAGGGTCGGGCGATAAAACAAATCTAGCAATTAAGTTTTCCGGTTTGGGCAGAAAAATCATCGATCCGAGAACAGCTAAATTGCAGCGAGTGTAAGTAAAAATATCAGAGTTTGCGGCAGTTCAAACCGCTTAAACAAACAAAATTACCTCCCTTAGCCAACTGTATAGCAAAGCATCTGCGTTAATCAGCGTTAATCTGCATAAATCTGCGGTTTCCCCATCCATCCAAGATTTATGCAACAACTCTAATCAGTCACACCTCGCATTGCTAATAAAGCCGCCCCATAAGCAGCCGCAGTATGAACCGGCGTTGCAACAGCCACTTTTAAATAACGCTGTCTAATCGCACTCCAAACCAAATTTTTTGCCCCCCCGCCAGCAGTATAAACTTTTGTCAAAGCAGTTGCACCCAATTCTTGCAATAATTGATATCCCCGCGCTTCAATCCGCGCTATGCTTTCTAGCAAACCGTGCAAAAATTCCACAGAATCAGCGGGACGCGGTTCGAGTCGGGGCGACAAATTCGGGTCATTAATCGGAAAGCGATCGCCCTTTTTCAACAATGGGTAATAATCCAGCAAACTCTCTTGTGCTGGATCAATTTGTGTGCTATAATTCTCCAATTCAACATCAGTAAAAAAATGCCGCAGCACCGCACCTCCGGTATTAGAAGCACCTCCAACTAACCACAAATCGCCTAATTTATGACTGTAAATCCCGTATCTAGAATCATCTACGCGGGTATGACTTAACAGTTTAACTGCTAGTGTAGAACCGAGAGAAGTTACTGCTTCCCCTGGTAAATTAACACCGCTTGCTAAAAAGGCTGCAATGCTATCGGTTGTGCCAGCACAAACCATACAATCGCGGGGAAAACCGAAGCGATCGCCCACTTGAGCTCTTACTTCCCCCACAGGCGTGCCCGGTGCGAGAACTTGTGGCAATTCAGGAGTTGCAGCGCCCGCAATTCCCTCTATCAGCCAATTCGGATAGCACAAAGTATCAACATCGAAACCGAGTTTCAAAGCATTGTGATAGTCGCTAATTCCCAATTTTCCGTGCAGCAGAAAAGCCAGCCAGTCAGCTTGATGCAGGAAAAATGTAGGGGCGGTTTCCTCTCGAAAGTGTTGGAACCACAGGAGTTTGGCCAGACTGGATGTAGCGCTCAATACTGTGTGGTTGGCAGGGGCGATCGCCCGCAACCTCTCTGTCACCGCTGCACCGCGCGGATCGTTGTATAAAATGGGGTCGCATACTGGTATACCGTCGGTATTGCACAGCATGACAGTGGAGGATGTGCCGTCAAGGGCGATCGCCCTTACCTGATTGCGGATTGTTGGGGGAATTTGGTCGATCGTATCCCACAGCGCATTTTGCCACACTGAGGGCAATTCCGGCTGTTGCGCGCGGGCAAAAGTATGTTCTGTCTCGCAATGGATTGTACCCTGGGAGTCGATGATTGTCGATCGGGCGCCAGTCGTGCCGAAATCTATTCCCAAATAAAGATTCATTTGTTACTCCCGCGAATTTTCCTATATCTCAGAAACCGGGTTTTTTTACGAAAATCTTTCGTTGTCACCCACAGATTAGGTAAAAAACCCGGTTTCTTTGGCATTAGTGCGTAAGTTCATGGCTTAAGCATGGGGGCTAGAAACCCGGTTGCTACGAGTTTTGCGTTGAGTGACGAGAAATCTAGAAAGAAACCGGGTTTCTGAGATTACCGTGCTTCGACATATTCACAAAGCGTAGTTGGTTGGGGAATCGCTAAACCTTCCTCTCGCAATCCTTCTAAGTGAAATTCTATTGCTTCTTTAATTTGCTGCTGTACTTCTGCAAGGGTTGCGCCTGTGGCGGCACATCCGGGTAAATCTGGTGGATATGCTGAATAATTATTGGGTGTTTTTTCGATCACAATTGCATAACGCATCATTTTATCTCGAATTTAGAGTAGATTAGGATTTACGCACTGACCCAAGAAACCGGGTTTTTACCCAATCTTCTGACTACAACCAAATATTTGGTAAAAAACCCGGTTTCTGAACCCTAAACAGTTTATGTTAGCCAATTGCTATCACCCGAATTTCGCAAGCCTGTTGTTTGAAAAGTGATATCAAAGCGTAACAGGTAATGAAATGACCAAAACCCGATAACTTCGTAGAAAAAGGTTCTCAAAAAAAGACTTGACAAAGGGCTAAAATCGCTATAAATTACAGCTTACAGCTCTCGATGCGAAAGAAGAGAGAACCATACAACCAACCCTAACCACCCCAACACCCCAACAACCAAACCCAATCCTTCTCCCCCCCACGCAAACACACGCGCACACGACGGGAGGTGCCCCCGTGGTGCTTGCAAATTAAAGGTTAAATCATTGTAGATCAACCACTCTTTCCTCCCCTTTCTCCTCTTTCGCCAACCCACACGATCGCCTAGCTTGCATTCAGTGTCATAATCAACTTTACCGCCTATTTCTAACCAGATTTTTTTCTGGACGCTAAAGCCAAAGTGACCCTGACTGTATTTTACCCACAATTTGTCGATCGTCCGCAAATCATCGCCAGGAAAATTCTTGATCGAGTTCGTATCGAACCAACCTTCCTTCTCCCGTCTAGCAGCTTTTAACATCACCTGGAATGTTTCCCGATCCGCCTCTTTCCACTCCCCTGTGGCCAATAAATCCTGGAGACGAGTATAGTCAACACCCCGCGCTGATTTCAGGGAGTCTGGTGGCGGAGGAGGTACTTGAGGTGATGGTTGAGGTGATTGAGAAGCAAGATCCTGCAAAACTTCAGTAGCAGATTGATAACGTTTCTTAATAGCAGGTTGTATCATTTTCTCTAAAATCTGACTCAGTTCCGAGCTGACAGATGTTTTTAAGTGTTCTCGCCACACCCACTCAAACTCGCTATCATCGAATAAATCAATCGCTTCAACCTGAGTTAACAGACACAGGCAAGTCACACCCAGACTATAAATATCACTAGCATGAATCGGTTTACCGTTGGCTTGTTCTGGTGCCGTATATCCAGCCGTCCCGATTCTCGTTCCCGTTACAGATAAAGCAGTTTGTGTCGCATATTTCGCGGCTCCAAAGTCAACTAAAACCAGTTGCCCATCTTGCCGAAGAATAATATTTTCGAGCTTGATATCTCGGTGAATTACTTGGCGGGAATGAATGAACTCGAATACTGGCAATAAATTATTAAGCAAGTCGCGAATCTGCGTTTCGCTAAAATATCCCTTAGATTCTAGTGTTTGGGCTAAATTTTCACCGTCGATGAATTCTTGGACTAAATACTGTCGTCCATCTTGACTAAAATATGCTAATAATTCGGGAATTTGAGAATGTTTACCCAACTGTTCTAGGCGGACTGCTTCCAGCTCAAATAACTCAGCAGCTTTCTGGATACTAGAAGCGCCTTGAAGTTGGGGGTAGAATTGTTTAATAACACAGGGAGGTTTTGAGGGTTTATACTCGTCAACGGCTAAAAAAGTGCGCCCAAACCCCCCTTGTCCAATAATTTTTTGGGATCCGTAGCGATCGCCCAATAGCAGTTTATTCCGACATTTTTGACAAAATTTTGTAGAGCCAGACCGGTTTTGGAATAGGCAATCAGGGTTTAGGCACTGGCTCATAAAATATGCTTAGAGATTACAGATTAAAGCTCTCGATGCGATGCCAGCGGAGATGGTGTTAAATGTGAAACAGCAGATCCGGGTAAGGACATCGCATAGCCTTTCTTAGTGTCAACTTAACCCGAAAAACCGCTGAACCAGAAAAATATGCAGGGGTTTAAACCCCTGCCAGACAAGCCCTTGCCGTGTCTCTACTTAAACTTTTGTCCCGCACTCCGGACAAAACTTATTGCTCGAAACATTCTTAGCCCCGCAACTCGGACAATAAATCAACTCCGCAGATTGCAACTTGCTGCGTTCGGGCAAACCAACCATTTGAGCGTTGCTCTTACCTGGAACTACCATCGGATAGCAGTTTTCGTCCCTCGTCACCTTGACGTTCATCAGCACCGGGCCGTCGTGAGCGAGCATTTGAGCGATCGCATCTTTGAGTTCCTCCGGCCGCGAAACCTGCATCCCCTTCACGCCATAAGCTTCAGCCAGCTTCACAAAATCCGGCATCCCTACAGTCATATTCGACGACGAATAACGCTCTCCATAGAACGCCTGCTGCCACTGCCGCACCATGCCTTGCCAGCCATTATTTACAATCACAATCTTGACTTTAATGCCGTATTGTGTTAGCGTTCCGAGCTCTTGAATATTCATTTGCACGCTAGCATCCCCAGCAATACAAATCACTTGCTCATCGGGTAGGGCCATTTTCGCGCCCATCGCCGCCGGCACCCCGTAACCCATCGTGCCCAAACCAGCGCTCGAAATCCAGCGGCGCGGCCCGTTGTTCAAGAATTGAGCCGACCACATTTGATGTTGCCCGACATCCGTTGTGTAGTAAGCATCCGGCGCTTGAGTAGCCAACTCGGAAATCACCTCTTGCGGAGCCAAAATGTCTGGGTAATGAGGCACAACTAACGGATAGTCCTGTTTCCACCGATCGATCCTGTGCAGCCATTCCGCAGTCTGTCCGGCTTTCCCCGAAACTCCTGTTTCCCGACACCGGCGCAGCAAATCGATCAAAACTTGGCGGACATCTCCGACAATGGGCACATCAGGGCCGCGATTTTTGCCTACTTCCGCCGGGTCGATATCGATGTGAATCACCTTAGCGCGCGCGGCAAACTCGTCTAATTTTCCCGTCACGCGATCGTCAAACCTCGCCCCTACAGCAATCAGCAAATCGCACTCGGTAACGGCAAAATTAGCGTAAGCAGTGCCGTGCATCCCCAGCATTTTCACCGACAAAGGATGGTTTTCGTCAAAGGAACCTTTGCCCATCAGGGTTGTCGTGACCGGCAATTGGAAAAGTTCGGCGAGTTCCTTAATTTCCTCGTGGGCCCCCGCGGCGATCGCCCCGCCGCCCACATAAAGCAAAGGACGCTTTGCTTCCTTCAGCAAATGAATCGCTTGATTAATTTGCCGAGGATTTCCCTTCACCGTCGGCTTGTAGCCCGGAATTCTCACCGATCCGGGTTCCACGGGCAGATAGTCAAATTCTTCTAAACCCACATCCTTGGGTACGTCAATCAACACCGGCCCGGGCCGCCCTGTACTGGCGATGTGGAAAGCTTCAGCCACAATTCGCGCCATATCTCTGGGGTCGCGCACTACATAAGAATGCTTGACAATTGGCAGGGTAATCCCGTAAATATCTGTTTCCTGAAATGCATCAGTGCCGATCGCCGGACGGGCCACCTGACCGGTCACTACCACCATCGGGATCGAATCCATGTGGGCCGTCGCAATCCCCGTCACCAAATTAGTTGCGCCCGGGCCCGAAGTAGCGAAACAAACCCCAACTTGTCCGGTAGCGCGGGCGTACCCGTCGGCCGCGTGAGCCGCGCCTTGCTCGTGCCGCACCAAAATGTGTTTGATGGCGCCGGTTTCTTCCGCGAGGTAGAGTTCGTCGTAAAGCGGTAGAATTGCGCCGCCGGGATAACCAAAAATATGCTTGACGCCGTGGCGGATTAAGCTGTCGATCAAAGCAAATCCACCAGTTGCACGCCTGATGGCCACTTTAGTTTTTAGTTGCACAGAATTTCCGTCCTTAAACTAATTATGATTTTTAATGAAAGCTTTTATACTACTTTAATCTCAATAATCAAACTCTGAGAATTTAACTGCTGATATTTTACAAAAAGTTTCGCTCTCGGACATTTATCGCCAGGCCAGAATTTGTGGAACAGCAGAGCCAGAAAAGAAACAGAGGAAATCGCGGTTTGTCTGTCGGTTTACCGCGATATGACCCTTGTCTAGCATTAGTTTCGATCGGCCTTCGAGAAGAAAAACCATGGTTTGCAATGCGAGAACGTCAATAGCGCCAGGGCGCTGGCTATGTTAGAGATCGATCGCAAAAAGAAAGCCGTCGCACCTCTTCCCATTGGTGTCAACAATCGCCTAAAACCCTTGATCAAGCTTGTTTAGACGCGAGTCTCGAACCCGCTGGCATTCTCGTTTTTAAGGGAAACTAAAGAGAATACTCCGGTTCCCCCCAACTATCAGGGGATCTGGACAATCATCGTCAAAGAGTAGATCGGTACTACATTTGACGTTAAGTTGACACCCATCCCCTCTTCCTTCTTCCTTCTTCCTTCTTCCTTCTTCCTTCTTCCTTCTTCCTTCTTCCTTCTTCCTTCTTCCTTCTTCCTTCTTCCCAAACTTCACAGAACATCCCGCAACATTTTGCGGGTATGTCGCCAAGCTGCCATCCCCATCAGCGAGACCAAAAAGCCCAAACTCAGCAAAACGATCCGCAAGCCCACGTCATCCGAGCCGACGGCTTTACTGACAGCATCCGTCAGCGGGCCGGTCAGTGCTAAAGGCAAGCTCAGAGCAATATTAATCGCATTGTTCTCCAAGCCAAAGACTTTTCCCCGCATAGATTCTGGAGTTTTTTCTTGAATCAGAGCTTGCATCGGGCCGTTAATTAAGGAAGCCCCAAAACCGAACAGAGCGCTCAATCCGAATCCCACCCACAACTGTCTGACAAAGGCAAACATTGCTAATACAAAACCCATCATCAAAAAACCGATTAACGGCAGAGGTTTTTGGTGAAAGCTTGCGCCCCAGTTTCCCAAAAAGGCTGCGCCGAAGACCATTCCGACTCCGGCTGCCGCCAGCAAAAAGCCAAATTGAGTTTCTTTGAGACCTATTTTGCCTGAAAGTGCGATCGCCAGCACCTGAAGCGCGGCAAACACGGAATACAAAATCGTCAACTGCACCATCGCGTTGCTGACAAGGTGATTCTGTTTCAAATACCGCAAACCTTCTTTGAGGTCTTGCCAAGGATGGACGTTTTTGCCACTGCTGCCGGCATGAGCTTCTTTGATCCGCATGGTATAGATCAAACCTGCAGATATCAGGTACAACCCGCCCAGCAAAAACTCTTGAGAAGCTGCTCCGAAGCTGTGTTTGACCCAACTAAACAGCGGTTCGCCGATCGTCATCCCGACAATAATCCCGCCCATTGTGGACGAGGCGAACAGGGCATTTGCTGACATCAGTCCCTCTCGCCCCACGGCCAGGGGGATGGCGGCCGCTTCTGCGGGAGCAAAAAATTGCGTTACGGTAGAGACCAAAAACGTCATCGTCAACAAAACGACAAAAGCTTTGGGCAAAAACGGCAAAGCTACAATCAACAAGGCTCGAATCACGTTGCAGGCGATCAGCATTTGCTTTTTGGAAAAGCGGTCTACGACGATACCTGCTGCCGAACCAAATACGATCGCCGGCAGCGTGTAGGCGATCATCACCGCTGACAGCATAGAATTTTCCGAATGCTGCCAAGAAACAGGCCAGGGTCGGTAGTCGCCTGTTTTCAGGAGAATAATCAGCAATACGTAAAAGATTTTATCCGCCACTTGGGCCAACAACTGGCCCGTCCACAAGGCGAGGAAGGGGCGATTTCTCAGTAGGGCATCAAGCCCGCTGCGGTCAGGAGGAGGGCTGGCTGGGTGCATAGGAATAGTTTAACTGACCGCCTCTAACAATTATCGTTTTCAGCAATACGTGCAAATCTCCCTCATCGTAGTGGAAACTCGGAAAACTCCTGTCTCCTGCGTTCTGTTTCTGTTTTAGCAGATCCGTGGTTCCGGGCTTGGGTCTTTTTCACTCTACCGCGATCGGCCCGAACCGAGATACCGCGCCCCGGCAAATGCCAGAATATTGTTAAAGATTGGCGTGTATCTCATCGCGAGTACAAAATAAGGTAGTATATTTTACAAAATACTTAATCCTAGCAGTGATATGAAAAGATGTCACGCGATTTAAGTAATATAACGAAGGTACTAACTGTTAGGAGTGAGAAACTTGAAAAAGGTTGAAGCTATTATTCGCCCCTTTAAACTAGACGAAGTGAAAATCGCACTCGTCAATGCTGGCATTGTGGGTATGACTGTTTCTGAAGTTAGAGGTTTTGGCCGTCAGAAGGGCATGACTGAACGCTATCGCGGTTCTGAGTACACCGTTGAGTTCTTGCAAAAGCTCAAGGTCGAGATTGTTGTGGAAAACGATCAGGTTGACATGGTGGTTGATAAAATTATCGCTGCTTCCCGGACGGGCGAGATTGGCGACGGCAAGATTTTCATCTCTCCTGTAGAACAAATTATTCGGATTCGGACTGGGGAAAAGAACTTGGAGGCAATCTAAGATACTGGGGCATTGGGCATTGGGCATTGGGCATTGGGCATTGGGCATTGGTAATTGGTAACTGGTCATTGGTAACTGGTCATTGCCAAGGAAAAACCTCTTTCCTGTTTAGTTCTGATATCTAAGTGTCCATATCCAATGCCACAGTTACCCCCGGTTTTAGCTTTTTTCCTCATTAGCGGTTGACAAGGTTCGCCATTTGTGGTAATAGTGCCTGGAACGCTCGGCCGCGGTGAGAGTGCGATCGCTTGATATCCGGTGTCATTTCTGCAAAAGTCTGTTGCTGTGCGGGTACGTAGAAAATGGGGTCATATCCGAAACCTCCCGTACCGCGAGGAGTGTGGAGGATTTCGCCCCGACAAATTCCTTCTACTTGCAAGGCAATTGTACCGTCGGGACGGGCGATCGCGATCGCGCAAACAAATTGTGCTTCCCGGTTTTGTTCGCTTTCCAATTCTTTGAGAAGTCGAGATATCCTGTCAGCATCGGTTTTCCCGTAGCGCGCGGAGTAAATCCCGGGTTGACCGTTGAGTGCATCTACCATTAAACCAGAATCATCGGCGATCGACCATTGGCCTGTTGCTTTTGCCACTTCAGAGGCCTTCAAGCAAGCATTAGCAATAAAAGTTTCGCCTGTTTCCTCGATTTCCAACTCTTCCGGCTTGAGCTGTAATTCCCATCCCAAATCCTGAAGATAAACTTGCATTTCCTTGAGTTTACCCGGATTGCCCGTAGCTACAACTAGCAATTTGCGATCGGTCATTATTTCTCTTAAAACTTACGGCTCCATATTAACAAACATATTGGGAAAATGGTTGCAGCAAAATTCCCAAAATCTTATCAACAATATAGTATGCTGTCGGAGCGATATAGAGAGTAGTTTCCTGTAAAATCAAGAACTTCCAGTTAGTGCCAGCCGTCACTGAACTGTAAATGCGATCGACCTCACTGCCTTGATTTTGATTAAAGCATTCAGCAGCCACCATTGCCGCCGCGCATTGACCCAAACCGCCAATAATATCTTCCTTTTTTGCTTCAAAGATGCTCACAACAGGAGCGCTAATAAACAATTGTTCCTGAGAAGCGCTAATAATATAATCCCAAAATCCTTGCAATCCCCTTGCTGGACCGACAGTAAAATCCTTACCTGAAAACAGCGAAACTCGCTTGTTTAGCAGCCGCCTAACTTCTGCCAAAATCGGAGCAATCCAAAATTCAGATCGAGCCTTTTCAGTGGAAATAGAAATTGCTAAAGGCACGTAATCGTTTAAAATAGTTGTTAGAATTTCTGACGGTGCAACAGGGGATGTAGCGGCAAATAAATCGCGAGTTTCATCCAAGGTTAATCCAAAATCGTTTTTAACTCTAGCAAGGCTGAAATCGCTGTATGCCATCTTTTTAGCTCCCAAAATTAATCCCGATCGCCAGAGATGACAGTCGATCGACTCTCACAGTCAAATTATAAATTTCCATCTTAGATTTTAGCATAATAAAAATATTACCATCCATAAAAATAAGACCTAGGTAATTCAAGTATGGTAAAACATATCAGCGGCTGGATTATTGAAGGAGTAGTAGCTTCTGGGAAAACCAGATTTATTAAAGAGCTACAACACATATTGGCTAATAGACATCCTGCCAGAACAAAGGTTTACATTAGCGAACATTACACCGAACGTGTCCTAGAAAAGGAGAAAGCCAAGGGTTCCCTAACCGCACAAGCCACAATTGGCTTAGCGTCTAATATTGTTGAGGAATTGGAAGGTATTGCCTCTTGGAAATCTCAAAGTAAATTCTGTCATAACCAAGATAATGCAGTTATTAACTCTACCCTAGAAAGATTTTTAGGTAGCCATCATGCCAACTTACAAACAATGAATCTATGGTATCCAACTTCTCAAGATGAATCCAGAATCATAGATATTTATAATCGTTTAGAAATACTAGGTTTCTCGGTAGTTATTCTAAAATTGCCCAACTCTCTGATTGGTCAGGCTGTAGCGTCTACTAAGCTTTATAGGAATACAGCTTGGTCTCAGTATCTTAAAACGATAGGAAATGATGAGGAAGTAGGGTTTTACTACTTAAATTGGCCAAATAAACTACTTGACTTTTATAACAGTCTTAGCGAGCATATTGAAATTAAAATTATGATGGTAGATTCTATCCACATGAAGACTCAGTATAGTGAATTGGCAGCTTCTCTAGTAAAATGAGTATCGGTGAGCGGTTTGGTGAAGTGGCTGCTTTGTTGAATAAGGACTAAAGTCCTTACTAAAAAGGAGCTTTTTTAAGGGCCTTTATCTGTGGCACGGGCCTCTCGCCCGTGTCACTCACTGACGGTAAGACTCTAACCTTTCTGTGCCCAACCTTTCGCCCAATTCAAGTTTTGCATCACCTCTTTCAAAGTCGCAGCTTCCGAATATAACCTCAACACCGGTTCAGTACCGCTAAACCGAATTAACAGCCAGCTTCCGTCAGCCAAACGGAATTTATATCCGTCAACTTTGTTGCAATCTACAACTGCTTTGCCGGCGATTTCTGTTAAAGGTTGATTTTGCAGCAGCGACAGCAAACGCGACCTTTCTTCCATATTTGCTAGGTGCAAGTCTATTCTGTCATAAGCTGAAGTAAAGCTGGTTTCTTGTTGCAGCCTGCTGTAAATTTCGCTTAAGTCTTCCCCGGATTTGACCACTGCTTCTAACAAGTACAGCGCTGACAGCAAAGCATCTCGTTCGGGAATGTGCGTACCGTAGCCAATTCCTCCTGATTCTTCGCCGCCGACTAAGACTTGGGTGGTTAACATTCGATCGGCTATATACTTGTAACCGATCGGCGTTTCAAATAAAGGCAAGTCGTACAGCTTGGCAATTTTGGGAATTATATCTGAACCGCTGACTGTTTTGATGACTTCCCCGGTCAAGCCGCGCCGTGAAGCTAAATGTTCGATTAATATGGGAACTAGGATTTGTGAACTGAGAAAGTTGCCGCTAGTGTCAACGGCTGCAATTCGATCGCTATCTCCGTCAAATACAAATCCGATGGACAAACCAGAACTTTTTCGCTGGTGAGTGCGCATCACCCGAAATAACTGCGACAGGTAGCGCGGCAAAGGTTCCGGTGCACCGCCGCCGAACAGCGGATCTCGATCGCTGTTGACTTCGTGCACTGTTTCTTCTAAAATTTGAGCTAACCCTCCTGCGGCGGCACCGTGCATTACATCTACAAATACTGTAATTTTGCCGCTGGCGATCGCCTCTTTAATTGCCTCAATATCTACCATTTCCCGCAAGGTTTTGCAGTAAGCCGGCCAAGGATTGAAATTCTCCAATTTCCCGGGAGTTGCTGAAAGTGCCGCCGGATTGTCGAGTTTTTTTTCTATTTGTTGAGTAACTTCGGGCGAAACTGATCCCCCAAATCCGCCCTTGACTTTTAACCCTAAATATGCACCGGGATTGTGGCTGGCGGTCAGGACGATCGCACCCAAAGCATTTAATTGTTTGGCAGCTAAACTGAAAGCTGGAGTAGGCGCGTAGGATTCGCTCAGCAGCACGTCAAATCCTGCGTTTTGGAGGGCAACAGCCGCTGTGAAGGCAAAGTCTTCAGCCAGAAATCTGCGGTCGTGACCGACAATTACGGTACCGCTGCTGTTATCGCTGCTGCTGCTTTGTGCGAGAACTTGTGCCGCTAGGGGAGCGACTAACGCTACGCGATCGAATGTAAAATCGTCAGCAATGATGCCGCGCCAGCCATCTGTACCGAATTTAATAGGATTCATTAGTCACAAGTCATGAGTCACCCGTCTATTTTATGGGTTTATCAGTCGCTCGTCATCTGATTGTAGATTTTAGATTTTAGATTTTAGATTATGGAATTGCGGCTACGGATGAATCTGGTGGCTAGTGACCAAATTGCTCGATCGCTAGCCACCAGGAAAAAAGTGATTGGCTAATGACTAATGACTAATGACTAATGATTAAAAGAATGCGGGTTGGTGGCGGATTAAATTCAGGAATTCTTCGCGAGTTTTCTGTTCATCTTGAAACACGCCCAACATGGCACTCGTAACCGTCCAAGCACCGGGTTTTTGGACGCCCCGCATCGTCATGCACATATGGCTGGCTTCCATTACTACAGCCACTCCCTTCGGTTCCAATATTGTCTGAACTGCTTCGGCAATTTGGCGTGTCAAACGTTCTTGCACCTGCAACCGGCGGCTGTACATCTCGGAAATTCTGGCTAATTTGCTCAGTCCCACTACTTTTTGGTTGGGAATGTAAGCCACGTGAACTCTGCCCATAAACGGCAGCATATGGTGTTCGCACATACTGAATACGCTGATGTCTCGTACCAGTACCATTTCGTTGTGGCCTTCGTCAAAGATAGCGCCGTTGAGCAGTTCTTCGAGGGATTGAGTGTAGCCGCTGGTGAGAAACCGCATTGCTTCTGCTACCCGCTTCGGGGTTTTGAGCAATCCTTCCCGTTCGGGGTCTTCTCCTACTCCCAGCAGCAGGGTGCGAACCGCCTCCATCATTTCTTCCTGGCCTACTTCTGAGGGTACGGGTATGCTGGATTCTTGACCGTGGGAGGAATTGCGATCGGGTCGAGTGGGGATGCGCGGGGTGTTGTTGTCTGCAGTTTGTGAAAGTTTCATGCTGTCAGTCGAGGTTGAGTTCAAACCATTGGAATCGGTGGAAGATGCAATTGTCATAAAAAGTTGGTGTGAGGGTGAATCGAGTTTCGATTTTCGATTTTCGATTTTCGATTGGGGGATATAGCTAGAGATTTAAAGATTGTTGAATTCGAGAAAAATCCAGCAGTCTCAAATCTCAAGTTCACAAAACTCCTGCGTTGGACATGAGGGTGATTTCTTCAATTACTGCATTTGCTGGCAACTGAACTGCGTGCAGAATTGATTGGGCCACGATTTCTGGGGTTAACATGGCGCTGCGATCGAAGTCGGCTTGCACGGTGTCTGTGTCCCACATGGGAGTGTTGACAGAACCCGGACAGATTGCTGTTACCCGAATTCCGCGAGCCCGTTCTTCGGCGGCTAAGGTTTTAGACAAAGCCATGAGACCGAATTTGCTGACGCAGTAGGGTCCCCAGTTGGGGAAGGTTTGGATGCCGGCGATCGAGGAAACGTTGATGATGATTCCCGATCCGCGATCGCGCATCGACGGCAAAACTCCTAGAATGCACTGCCAAACGCTAGTAAGATTGAGGTCTAGAACGTTCTGCCAGTCGGCTAGAGACGTTTCCGTCAAGGAGCCGGTGTAGCCCATACCCGCGCTGTTGACCAGGATATCTACGGCACCCAATTGAGCTGCGATCGCGCTGATGCTGCTTTGCACTTGCTCAATTTTTGCCAAGTCTAAGGGATAAGCTTCTGCTTTCACTCCGACTTCTCGGGCTGCTGCTGCAACCGCTTCTAAGTTTTCTGACTCTCGGCTAACTAAGGCCAGATTTATGCCCTCGGCGGCGAACGCTAGAGCCGTCGCTTTGCCAATACCGCTGCTGGCTCCGGTAATCAGAGCCTGCTTTGTTGTTGAATGGTTCATCAGAAATATGGGTTTGAAACCCCGTCCTTTTAGGACGCCTTTACATTGACTTAAAACCTTTGCGGGGTGGAGGGGTATGGTTGCCCTCCGATGAGGTATGGTTGCCTCAATCTCCTTTCGGAGTAAAGTTAGCACGCGCCTTTGTTTTAAGAGCTTGTTAGGCCCAAAGCACTGTCGAGCGTGACATACCGAACTGTTTAACCTTCAGCGACAGAGCTCATGACTAGCTACGCCTTGGCGCGGGTGTCGTGACTCAAAAAACCGAGTCAGTTAAGACGCTCGGCCGCCGGGGAACGGCTTGTTAGATTTCTCCTTCAAGCCTCATGCCTTTAGGCTGAGGTTCTTGACTGTCCTAATACTTTCGCTCGGCAACTCCCTCAAGCGTTGCAGCCTTCTTCGGCAAATTAGAAAGCTGTCTGCTACGGGCGATCGCAGTTAATTATGAGATTAACATTAAGAACTGTTAAGCCGGTGTCACCTGAGAAATTATAACACTGCTGACAGATCCGCAGAATAATGAGTTATCAGTTATGACTTTCAAGTTAAGAGATTTTTAAGTCATAACTGATAACTCTCAATCGATCGGCTCAAGCAGAAAGTTCAGTGAATACACCGTTGTCGCGAAACTTTTGATACCAGGTATCGCGCCGCTGCCGTCACTTTGCCAATACCGCTGCTGGCTCCGGTAATCAGAGCCTGCTTTGTTGTTGGATGGTTTATTCGCTGTCCTAATACTTTGACTCGGCCACTCCCTCAAGCATTGCAGCCTTCTTCGGCAAATTAGAAAGCTGTCTGCTACGGGCGATCGCAGTTAATTATGAGATTAACATTAAGAACTGTTAAGCCAGTGTCACCTGAGAAATTATAACACTGCTGATTAATCTGCAGAATAATGAGTTATCAGTTATGAGTTTAAAGTTAAGAGATATTTAAGTCCTAACTGATAACTCTCAATCGATCGGCTCAAGCAGGAAGTTCAGTGAATACACCGATATCGCGAAACTTTTGATACCGGAGTTCGCGCCGCTGCTGACCAGTAAGCTGTGTCAGTTCTGCTAAGTTTTCTAACAAAGCTTGTTTGAGTATGGAGGCAGCTTTGAGGGGATTCGAGTGAGCGCCGCCGATCGGCTCGGGTACGATTTGATCGAGAACGCCGAGGTTTTTCAAATCCCAGGAAGTGATTTTGAGGGCCTCTGCGGCCAAGTTAGCTTTGCCAGAGTCTTTCCAGAGGATGGCCGCACAAGCTTCGGGGGTGGCAACGGTGTAGACGGAATGTTCCAGCATCAACAGCCGCTCGCCGACACCGATACCCAATGCGCCGCCGGAACCTCCTTCGCCGATGACGGTGCAGATGATGGGAACGTCGAGGCGAAACATTTCTCGGAGGTTGCAGGCGATCGCCTCTCCCTGTCCGAGCTGTTCTGCTTCTAAGCCCGCCCAAGCTCCTGGAGTGTCGATAAAGGTGAAAATTGGCATGGAGAAGCGATCGGCGTGTTCCATCAACCGCAGGGCTTTGCGGTAGCCGCCGGGAGCAGCCATGCCGAAGTTGCGGGCGATATTGTCTTTAGTGTCGCGCCCTTTTTGATGGCCGATGATGACTGTGGGACGCCCGTCTATGCGGGCAATTCCGCCGACAAGGGCCGGGTCGTCTGTGCCGCGCCGATCGCCGTGAAGCTCGATCCACTCGTCGCTAATTGCCTGAATGTAATCGAGGGTGCTGGGGCGGCGCGGGTGACGGGCGAGTTGCAGCCGCTGCATGGGGGACAAGCTGCTGAAAATTTCTTGTCGCAGTTGGGCTGAGCGAGCTTCGAGTTTGCGAATTTCGTCGGTGACATCGACGCCGTTTTCTGCGGCGAGTTCGCGGATCTGGTGAATTCGGGTTTCTAGTTCCGCCAGCGGCTTTTCAAAATCTAGGAGTAGTGGTTTGCGGTCTGAGTTTGGCACGCTGATAATTTCTATAAGGTTTTAAGGTTTTGTCGATCGGCTATTTCCCGATCCTACCCTGTCAGGGGATGGTCAAAAAGAGGGAAAATCGAAACTTTTGAATTTTGAATAGTGATTTGCTGCCGGACGCCGTTGAAAACCTGGTGCTTGATGTTCGTTTTGTGGTAAACTGTTATAGCTCAGCTCAGAGTTTTACCCGGAGCTTTCCCTGCGCCCCTATGCCTCCCCACAGCCACAAAAGACCAAATCCTGCTGAATTGTTCGTTCCTACAAAAAGCGACACAAGTACGATCGAACTCACTCCCTCGGAAGCTTTAACAGCCATTTCTGTATTAGCTGTTGCCGCCGACGGTCAAATCTCAGAAGAAGAAAGACAAACCCTTGCCGCGAATCATATGCGCTTGTTCAGCTCTTATTCAGGGGAACAGTTCCAAGAGCTTTTTAAGAAAGTCCTGAACTTGAGCCATAATTACGATCCGGCTGAGGTATTTGCAGTTGCTAAAAATGCCCTAACTCCTCAGCTTCGAGAAACCGCTTTTGCGATCGCCACAGATTTAGTTTTGGTAGATGGAATATTCACTCAAGAAGAAAAGGAATTCTTAGTGGAACTTGCCGAAGCTTTAGAAATCTCGGACGAGATGGGCAAAAAAATTATCGAAGTGATGACTATCAAAAATTGCGGTCAAAACTTCTAAGCGCCTCAGCCTATTCGAGCGCTTGTTCGTTTGAAAATAGTAATAATTATGTCATTTTGTTTTAACTAAATAGGCGCTCGGCCTCACGCTGAATTTTCCCAACACAAGCTACTCAAAAATTTTGATCGTTAATTTACAGATTGGATGCTCCTGAATGTCTTTAAATACTAGTTCTCTCTTGTAAACAACATTCGTCAATGCCGTTTTCCTACCCCAAAATAATCATGAACACTCGATGAGGGATGTCACAATCGCCAGATTAATTGTAGGGACAAGGCACTGCCTGTGCAAGTCGGCAAAGTCGGATATTTTCCATGACTGCAGAATTACTTAGGAATTTTAACCGCAGATGGTGATGGATATACGCGGATATACGCAGATGAATGTTGATTTGGAGCGATTACCAGCCTTAAAACCAGCCCTGATGGGAATTGCGATCGCGCTATATTTTTTTTGATATATCAAGATTTTATAGATTCTATGAATAACAATCGCACAATCTGGAATTGATATTATCAGTCATTAAAAAGTTACTGGTTATTGTCAGAAAAACTTTCCTAAATAACCAATAACCACAACAAATCACATCAAAATGACATTAAAGGTCTGAAACCGTGCTTGACAGAAATATGACCGATTTGCTCCATCTTTTCCACTGTAATTTGATTCCGTCCCCACGAAAAATTGGTATACATTTTTTCAAATTCCAGCAGCATTGATTCAGCAAAACAGGCAAATAACTGTCGGCCCGGTACATCCATATTGACAATCTTCATAATTTTCCACTCAATATCGAGGGAATGCTCCACAATGCCGCCATTGAGTACGTAAATTTCTGGATGCTGAACCTGAGTTGCCAGATTTTTCGGATAGCCACCGTCAATCAATAAACATGGTTGCTTCAATGTCTTAGGGTCAATTTCTACTCCCTTGGGCATACTGGCTACCCACACTACAATATCCGCTTGGGGGAGGGCTTCTTCCAAGTCCATAATTTTGCCCCGCCCCAATTCCGATTGCAAGTCTTGTAATCGTTCTTTGTCGCGGGCAATGAGCAACAATTCTGCTACATTTGTTTTAACATTGAGCCAGCGACACACAGCACTGCCAATATCGCCAGTAGCACCACAAACGGCTACTGTGGCTTTTGAAAGTTCAATCCCCAATTTAGGGGCTGCTTCTTCTACTTGGCGACAGAGAATGTAAGCGGTATGAGTGTTACCAGTGGTGAAGCGTTCAAACTCCAACTTGAGATTGCGAATTTGCTTAATTTGCTGCAAGTTGAAAGTCTCAAAAATGATCGAAGAAAAGCCGCCTAAGGCAGTGATGTTAATCCCGTTTTTTTGAGCGTGTGCCATCGCATTAAGGATTTTGCGAGTGGCTGCTTTAATCCGGCGAGTGGCTAGCATTTCTGGCAGAAAACAGGATTCCACATAGCGGCCTTCTATTTTTTGTCCCGTGATGCTTGTTACCGTGATCTGATCAACTATTTGGGGCGGTGCGCTGCACCAAAAATCGAGACCTTGATCGCCATATTCTGGATAGCCCAGCTCGTTAGCTACTGATTGGGCGTGTTCTAAGCTGGTTAAGTGACCGATTAGACCAAACATTAAGTTGTCAAATGAAGGAAGATTGAAGATTGAAGATTGAAGATGGGAAGATGGGAAGATTAAAAATGTATATTTTAAAATGAGGTATCCCATTTTTAATTTTTAATTTTTAATTTTTTTCCCATTCCTTATTTCCAAATTAACTAGGCTGCGAGGCCTTGTGCTGACATCCGCATGATATCGCGGTTGTTAAAGCCAATGTTACCTAGGGCTTCGCCGTAGGCAATCATAAAGTCTTCGATTAAAGCGTCTTTTTCCATTCCCAAGACGCGGGCATCGTCTGCGACAGCGTTTAGCAGCTTCCAGATGATGGGCAGGTTTTCGCGGTTGGCGGCTTCGAGTTCGGCTTTGGATTCCTCAAAGTGAGCTTGCAGCCAGACTTCCCCAAAGTTGAGGTGGCTGTATTCTTCTTTGACGACGCCTTCGGTGATTTTGCGAGCAAAGTCATCGGCGACGGGGATGTAGATGTTGTAAGCTGCGATCGCAAAACACTCGATAATTAGCGATTGAATCAGCAAGCAAGTTACAATCTGACCTTGAGCAGCGGCCGTTTGGAAGTTTCTGTGCAAATCCGAAAAGAACTGCTTGGCAAATGCCATGTCCGGCGTGACTTTGAGATTCCTGCCGCAAGCTTGGAAGCCTTTCATGTGGCGGTTCTCCATCTTGGACAAGCTAATTAACTCTGCTTTTTTGTCAGCCAACAGTTCGGCCAGTGTCAGGTAGTTGTCGTGAGCTTCTTGTTCGCCTTCAATCACAATGGCGTTGATACGGCTGTAAGCATCTTTGTAAGTTTCGGTTTGAAAGTCAATTGTTGGGCTGGCCTCAAGCTGGGGCATAGATATGTAGTCTCCTTATATAAGCTTCTGGGATGTTTGGAAGCCCCTTTAAAATTGGGGTCAGTGACAGTACACTTTACCTCTTTTGAACGCACCCCATCTAAATCAAAGATTATAGCTGAGGATTCTTTCGACAAAGAACTTTTCTTTGACGGTCCGGGAAAAACTGGCGTCAAGAGCGTGTTTGCCGGACTTTTGCCGTGGAACACTCCAGAAAGACTATCGCTAGAATGCTATCTATTTACTAATTACTTGAATTAGTCGTTAGTCGATCTGTTGCCCGGAAATAGATGATAGAAATACGGTCTAGGTCTCCACCTTTAAGGGTTTTACAGTACCAACTCTATCTCTAAAATTATATCCTAATCACAACTTCCTGCCTTGGTACTCCTTCTTTCCCTCTACGACATATTATGTTGTTGTATGGGAATCTGGGAGGCGATCGGGTTGGAGAACCTCACAGGCTTATTATTTTAGGTTAATTCACAAATTTATGGGTAAATCCTTTGACAGGTCTCAAGCGCTGGAATTGCTGAGTTTTATTTTGTTGCTGGCGGGGGCTGCGCTGGTGCTGCTGCCGCTGGCTGCTGTATTTTTGGTTTCGCTTTCACCCTCTGGTGTGGGTGTCAAGCCTACAGCCCTGACTTTGGCGAACTATCAGGAGGCTTGGCGACGGGGTAATTTTTGGTTGGCATTCTTTAATTCTACTCTAGTGGCGATCGCAGTGACTGGTTTTCAGGTTGTGACTTCTGCGTTGGCCGGTTATGCTTTGGCGAGGCTGAAGTTTCGGGGGCGACAGGCCCTTGTTTTGGGGGTTTTGGCGACGCTGGTTATTCCGTTTCAGCTTTTGGTGATTCCGATTTTCTTGGTTTTGAAGTGGGGTCATTTGCTGAATACTTACGGGGCGCTAATTTTGCCGACGGCGGCTAACGGTTTTGGGATTTTTCTGCTGCGCCAGTATTTTATGACTGTTCCGGTGGAGTTGGAGGAGGCGGCAATGCTGGATGGGGCTAACCGCTGGCAGGTTTTGTGGCAAGTGATGTTACCTTTGGCTCGCCCTGCTTTGGTGACGCTGTTTTTGTTTACTTTTATTGGAGAGTGGAACGATTTGTTTAAGCCGCTGGTGTTTACGACGCGACCGGAGTTGCGGACTGTGCAGTTGGTTTTGGCGGAATTTCAGGAACAGTTTACTAGCAGTTGGCAGTTGTTGATGGCGGCAGTGGTAATTGGAACTGTACCTGTGGTGTTGCTGTTTTTGGCCGGTCAACGGCAGTTTATTCGGGGGATTGCGGCGACGGGGATTAAGAATTGAGGTGGAGATGTTTGGCAATTAAGTTTGTAGCCATAGGTTTAACCATTCTCAAGAACAGGCTTTCCGGCCTGTTCCACCAATACTAAATGTTCTTGTGGAACAGGCCGGAAAGCCTGTTGCTGACATTGGTGCAATAGGGGAGTTTGTAGTCACTCGGCGATTGAACTCGCTACTATAGCAATCCTCGCATCATTTGTGTAATTCTTGTAGGGGCAAACCCCCCGTGGTTGCCCCGATGCAGGCCGGGGTAGGCAAAGAAAGGCACTACCCCTACATCTTTTTACGACTCCTGCAAGGATTGCTATATACAAACTTTCGTCTACTCCGAGCCCACAAGCGAGATCAAAGGGATATCAAAGCTGTATTATGTGAATCTATGCAAAAGCTCGGTTTGTTCTTATTTGTCCTATCTTTTGGGCCCTGGCTGGTAATCTTGTTTGTGGTGCCGTTTCTGCCGCTGGACATTACCCAAAAAGCAACTTTATCTGTCGTTTTAGCTGTTGGGGCTGAAGTTTGTTTTTGGATTAGCGTGGTGCTGTTGGGGAAAGAAGTAGTTACCAAATATCGGCGTTATTTGCATCCCCGCTATCTTTGGAAAAAAATCCGAAATTTTAACCGCAGATGAACAGGGTTCGACGCAGATAATCAGCCGGGATGGTGGCATTTATCTGCGGTCAAGGTTGAGCTATTCACTCAAAATTTGCAAGCGAATAGATCGTTCTCCGTCTCCGAAATCCACTTCTATTTTTTCTCCAGACAGAGTGTCCAAGCATCCCAAAAGCAACCGCAAATTGGGTGTGCTTGCTCCTGTATCCACGTACAATCTATCTGCTAAACTGCCTAAACGCTTCCAAACTGTGTAGAGTTTGATTACTGTTTGTTCTAGCTGTGCGGCTTGTTTTACAACGTCGGCGGTGGTTCCCAAACAGCCGACTCGCAAAGATTCTTCTAAGGCCATTTCCATGTCTAAGTGAGGCTGATTGAGAGCTTGCACTTGGGCGGCGGCGTCGAGATATTTTGATAAGTTCTTGGCGTCGGATGTTAGCTGTTTGACAGTCTCTACGTCGGGATTTTCTGCTACTTCTTTTTGAATTTCGCTTTGGTGAGATGGGGAGAGTTTCTCCATTTCTTTGACTAAAGGTGCGAGGTAGCGGGAAGGTAGAGAACCGGTAGATGCTTTTTCTTTGACTTCTTCGGGCAATAATTCTGAGTTCATTGCCATCCATTCGTCGGAGAGTTGTTTGACTTCGCGGCGGGTGATGCGATCGCCATTTGCTGCGGCATCTGTTACCATTTGCTGGACTTCGGGAGATGCTTTGGCGGTTTCTACAAAGGCTCTTTTGCTGAAGTTTCTAATGGAATCTGGGTCTAAATCTCCTTGCTGGATCAGAGTGTCGGCACTATTAGCTAATTCTATCAAAGAATAGGCTTGACTTTTGCCAATTTCTCTTTCTTTGAGCCAGTTCAAAAAGCCTGTGCCGCGTCCTTCGCCACCTTTTTTTTCTCTGTCTCGGACTGTTCGGAGAATGCGTCCCCGCCAAATGTCGGTTTGCAAGTCGAAGCGATCGCACACTTTCCAGGCGTTGTCAACTTGATTTTCAAAGTCAAAGTCTGGTATTTGTTCGTCTTCGGGGTCTGGCAATTGGAAATTGATATCGGTAAAGCCGCTGAGGGCTTCTGCAAGTTCTGCGGGAGATTGGGGGACTTCTGCCATTAGGAAAAATTTGTGTAGTGCAATAGCCGGTTTAAGTGGGAAGCAAGCACGGGTTGACAGTTGAGACGCTACCTGTAGTAGTAAGGGGGGCAATGCTCACCCTACTAATAGAGTTTTTGTGCAAGTCATTTTATTATTGCACGATGGAGGGCGATCGGCGAAAAGATACCCAAAATGACTCCGGGTACGCCCCTGATGGGACTTGATGCGAGTGCTGGCTGTGGGGGGATTGAGTTAATGTGAATGAGGATATTATAGAATGGGATTACCTACTGTAGTCGATCGCGAAATTTGGGAGTAGGCTCGTCAGCCTGACTATAATTTAATTAGCTGAAAACTCAAGTTAATTTATGCCAGCTAAAGATATCTACCACAACGAAGTTAAAAATGCCTTACTGAAAGACGGTTGGACAATTACGGCCGATCCATACTTTATTAAATATGAGGATGCCGAGTTATATGCTGATTTAGCAGCAGAAAAGCCGATTGCAGCACAACGTCAGGGACAAAAGATAGTTGTTGAAATTAAGACCTTTGTTGGGAGATCGCTAATGTATGATTTTCACGGCGCACTCGGTCAATATATGGTCTACAGAAATCTGATTCAACTCACAGAGCCAGAATACAAGCTCTATTTAGCAATTGACGATGTTGTCTACCAAAACTTTTTTCAACGCAAGTCTATACAATTAATTACTAATGAAAATAAGCTTTGCTTAATGGTAGTTGAAATGGAAAAGGAGGAAATTATGCAATGGATCAACTAAAATACTATCGGAGTACGATCGAAAAAATATTGACTGAATATTATGAACTCGGCGTCAAGGGAGGGATGGCGCTAGATGAATTAGAGACAGACAGCCGCCTTGCCTTTGACGAAAAACGAGATCAATATCTGTGGTTTCGCTCTGGTTGGGAGGGAAAAAAACGGATCTGCCACATTACGATGTATCTTCGTATTAAAGATGGCAAAATTTGGGTTGAAGAAGATTGGACAGATTTGTGTGTAGTTGATGATTTACTAGCAGCGGGAATTCCTAAGAGCGATATTGTTTTAGGGTTTCACAATCCCTATAAACGCAAATTTACGGAGTTTGCTGTTGGTTGATGCCATAAGTGCGATCGCCCGAGAGGAAAAGCTGCGGGGCGATCGCGTTTTGCTTTCTCATCAGAAATCAATAGTTTCACTTACTATTATGTTGATTGTACGAGAGCTAAGTGCTGCTGATTGTACTCTATTGCTTTGTTATAGTCTCCTAAAGCAATGAACGCTTTGCATAGATTCAGTAAAGACAGCTCTTGTTCCGAGTGTTGTCCTATTTCACGTATAATAGTTAAGCCTTGTTGATAATAGTTGATGGCTTGGTTATAATCAGCTAGTGAATAGTAAAAAACTCCCAAATTTATTAGGGTGCGTCCCTCACCATTGCGATCACCGATTTCCCTTGCAATCATCAAACTCTGTTGGTAAGAGTTGATAGCTTGGGGATAATTTCTTAGTGAATTGTAAGCAACTCCTAAGAAACCTAGGACAGTTCCCTTACCTTCCATATCGCCAATTTCATGTGCAATAGTTAAACTCTGTTGGTAATAGTCAATGCCTTGGGAATAATCTCCTAGCGAACAGTAAGAATTTCCTATATTTCCCAGTGCTGTTCCCTCACCTTTGCGATCGCCAATTTCCTGAAAAATGGTTAAACTCTGCTGACAATAATTGATAGCTAGAGAATAATCTCCTAGCGAATTGTAAGCAAGTCCCAGACTTCCCAGAGCGCTTCCTTCACCGTTGCGAACGCTAATTTTCCTTGCAATAGTTAAACCCTGTCGATAACAGTCAATGGCTAGGGAATATTTGCCTAGAACATGGTAAGCATTTCCCAAATTTGACAATGCGTTTCCCTCACCGTTGCGATCGCCAATTTCCCGAAAAATAGTTAAACTCTGCTGAGAATAGTCGATAGCTAGGGAATAATTTCCCAGAGCGTGGTAAGCATTTCCCAGATTTGATAGCGCGTTTCCTTCACCGTTGCGATCGCCAATTTTTTGGAAAATGGTCAAACTCAGTTGGTAATAGTCGATGGCTTGAGCATATTGTCCTAATGAACGGTAAGCACTTCCCAGGTTTGATAGTACACTTGCCTCACCATTGAGAACTCCAATTTTCTGGAAAATTATTAAACTCTGCTGAGAATAGTAGATAGCTTGAGAATAATCTCCTAGGGATTTATAAGTATTACCGAGATTTGACAATGCAGTTCCCTCACCTTTGAGATCGCCAATTTCCTGTGCAATGGTTAAATATCTTTGGTGATAGTAGATGGCTTGGAGATAATTTCCTAACAAAATGTAAACAATGCCCAGATTCCCTAGCGTGCTTCCCTCACCTTTGCGATCGCCAATTTCTTGGAAAATGGCTAGACTCTTTTGGTGATAGTCGATAGCTTGGGAATAATTTCCTAAGGAATTGTAAGCATTGCCCAAATTTATCAGCGCGTTTCCCTCACCTTCCCGATTTCCGATATCCCGTGCAAGGATTAAACTTTGTTGATTGTATTTAATTGCTTGGGAATAATTTCCTAGCGAACGGTAAACTATTCCCAGATTTCCCAGGGCGCTTCCCTCACCATTGCGATCGCCGATTTCCCGTGCAATAATTAAACTCTGTTGGTGATAGTCAATAGCTTGGGAATAATCTCCTAGTTCATGGTAAGAATTGCCAAAATTTGCGATAAAAACAGCATCCAGATTAGGATTTAATTTACCCAAAAGTTGGTTGTATAGCTCAATCAGTTCTCTATAGTAACCCCAGAGTGATAATTGAACGTGCAATTCCTCTTTGGTAGGTGTATCTAGTCGAATTGATATAATTTTGCTATTTCGCATCCAATCTTCCACATTGCCAAGATGATGAAACGCTTCCAAATACCCCTGCACCTTTTCCAGATTAGTAGCATCTGAATTCGGTTTGTAATCCGTGAGCCACTGTACAACTGCTCTGTACTGAAGCCGCTGCTCGCGAGTAGGAAAATCGGCACGGAGATTATTAGAATTGATTCCTAACTGTTCCAAAACCTCCTCTCCAGATGGTGTCAGATTATTTGTCATGGTTAATTTCTCTCTGGACTTTGGACAAAGGGGAAGAAGGGGGGTAGCCAAAAGAAGTGGCAATAGGAGATAAAGAGCAAAGTAAAACAGCTCAACCTATTGCCGATGGATATTCATAATACTGGTGTTTAGACTAAGCAGCATAAATTGACTCAGCTATGGCTGAGTTACTAAAAGAAAATATGGAAGAGGAAAAATTGGGATTTAGACCGACTTCTTGAAGGCTTTTTTACGCTTGGAAGTCCCTTTTTTGACAATTGGACACCGAGGTTTTGTTGGCCGGGGTTTTCCTTGAGGCCATCCAGGAGACTTTCCTCGGGGTTTGGGAGGAACAGCCGGAGTACCAATCGCGGCTAAAACTCCTCCCATACTTTGGGCTACTCGTCCAGGTGTTAATTTGGTCATCGATTTCTGCCACGGTAAAGGATTGTCAGCCACCACTGCACGCGCCAACCACAACTCCCAGGTTATTAACGGCATCAGATCACTCCACCGTTCACACTGTTTTGGGCTGCTTAATTTGGGCAATGTCCAATGCAGCCGTTGCTTAGCCAAACGATACCAATGATCTATAGCAAAGCGCCGTAAGTAGAGTTGCCAAACTTCATTCAAAGGCAGTATTTCTTCACCCACCCAAGCTAACCAGAGAGGTTTGGCGAACTGTCCGCTCTCCTTCTTAAGCCGTTCAACCCGTATTAATTGCATTTGGATGTTAGCCGCCGCTTGAAAATGTTTATCCCGCCACAAACTAATTCGGAGCCTACCTAACTTTGGTGCATCAATTTCTATAGTTTCCGTTGGTTCTTCCCATGTGCTAGCATCATTGAGCTTAAACTTCTCGCCATGTTTGCGCGGACAACCTTTACCTGAATAAGGGGGCGGCGCACTCCACAAACATAAATTTGAGCGCAAACGCATTAATTTATCAGCTGGAATGCCTGCAGTTTTCAGGACAAAAGGGGCACAACCATACTCACTGTCTATGAGTACAATTGGTCGTGAGGGTAGATATTGGCTGACTTGTCGTAGTTGCCAGACAGCTTTGTCAATAGGACTTTCCCAACTGGTAATTCGTTCGTGCCGTAATGGTAAAGCCCAACTACCTTCGCTCTCGGGAACCCAAGCAATTGTACTGTAACCTTGGCCCAAAGTAATTGGTCGGTTTCCAGGGATATCCGTTGCTTGATGTTCAATTGTTCGTTCTTGCTCCCGTCACAGCATCTGGGCGCGGCCAACTGGTATGATCTATGGCGAGCATGGGACGGATATCTTTTGGGATGTGTTGAATATATATCTGCATCAATTTACGCGCCCGCTGGACGGCAATCTTGTAAGGCTTCATAAATACTTGACCAGCGTCGGCGAAACACAGGACACAGGGACAAGTCAGCTAGACAGTGGACATGGCGAGTCAATAGGATGGCATCAGTCAATTCAAACGTCGCATCGTGGGCTCGACATAAATACTGATAAGCTGCTTGACGAAATTCTTTTAATTTGGCAAGGTGCATATTGGCAGCTAAGGGTGGGTGGTACTACTCTTAGTTTCTGCTTTCGTGGGGTCTGCTTTTCAATTCAGACACCCTTTTTTTATCCCTGGAGATTTTACTTAGTCTAAACTCCAGATAATAGTATCAACCAACTCGTCCAATTTCGGGAACAAGTCTACAGTAGCTTCAAGCATCGCAGAGACTCTCTGATGGACTTGTTAGATGCCTTGTGTGCCAATGAAGGAGCGAGCGGGAGTGGTGGAGTTAAGTCTTCATGAGAGATTTCGCCGAGGATACAGTGCATTGTATAGAGCCATTGAGGCTCTGGGAGAAAGCGTTATCCCCCAAGACCCGGAGCGAGCTATCGAGGACTGGGAACAACAGTTTTCCCCCATCTTGGATATCAGCCATTGCCCAGGTTGTGCCCGCCCCCAAGCAGCGAGATTACTGGCTATTTGGAGTAGATGTGACCCCAGTCCCACGCCATCATGCTGAGACCCTCAAAGACCGCGAGTGTGTCTATCAACCCACGGTCATCGCGGGAAACAAACCGATTTGTTTAGGACATAACTATTCACTGCTGTCGGCGATTCCTGAAGCGCAAGTAGCTCCTGGAGCGAGTTGGAGCATTCCGGTGAGCGTGGAACGGGTGACGAGTTTTGAGAGTAAAACGGATGTCGGACTCCATCAAGTCCAACGACTGCTCAATGACGAATCTTTACCGTGGTATGAGGACTTGTGCGTGTTAGTCGCTTCGGGCGACTATTCTCATCGCCACTTTCTCTACCCTTTGAGTATCTCCCGCAACCGGGTCATTGTCACCCGATGCCGAGCCAATCGAGTCTTCTATCGCTTGCCCGATACGAGCACGGCCCCTCAACGGGGGCATCCCCGTTGGTATGGCGAACGGTTTGACCTCAAAGATGACACGAGTTGGTCTCCACCCGACGAGTACAAGACCTTGAGCATCACAACCCATCTGGGCCGTCCTCGTACCGTTACTCTTCGCCTCTGGCATGACCTGCTGATGAAAGGGTCGAAGTCTCAACCGATGCATCGTCATCCCTTTGACTTGTTACAAGTTGAGCTCGCTGACCCCACCTCCTTGCGCCTCTTCGCGCCCCAGTGGCTGGTTTTTGGTCAAGAACGTCGGCAACTTCGCAATTGTGAGGCTTATCAAGCCTATCGGCAGCGATTTAACCTCGAACATGGCATTCGTTTTGGCAAGCAGCATCTCCTGATGACCCAACTGCAAACCCCTGATGTCACTACCGAAGAACGCTCGGTTCAATTCTCCGGCTTGGCCTATGCTCAACTTTGGGCAGCTCGCACCCTCGTTCACTCGTTGCCTCGACCTTGGCAACAATATTTACCTGCCTACCGGCAAGGACTTAACTCTCCTTCTATTGTCCAACGGGACTTCTCTCGAATTATTCGCTCGATTGGCACTCCGGCTCAATCTGTCAAACCTCGTGGTAAATCCCCAGGTCGTCGCCAAGGTTTCACTCTTAACCCTCGCCCTCCGCGACCGATTGTCAAACGCGGTTCCTCTCCACGCAAAAAACGCACAAAAACTGCTTAATCCCTCATCGGTTCGAGCCTCTTTTTCCTCTGTTCTTCACCAAGAAGAGCACAGAGACCCTCTCCATTGCCTTCTTTTTGTCCAAAGTCCAATTCTCTAATTTGTTCAGTTTTCTGGTAGCTTTAATCGGTGAGCGATCGCAACAGTGCGAATCAAATTATGTTGTCCCACCAGGCGATTATCTTCATCGTCAATTTTCCCATCTTCAACTAAATACCGATCGCGCAAAGTTTGCATTGCTGCTTTTTGCCGCTCCTCACTGTAACCCTCGTCTTCTAAATTAATCAGCCACCACTTTTCTTTCACTTCGCAGCGATAAATTGAAGCCATACAGAACAAAAAATAAGCATCATAAACATCTTTTTTTAGCCTGTCAAATGTCTTCTCAATCCGTTCATTGACTTTCCTTCGCAAGACGGTAGTATATGATGCTAACTGCCACCTATCCTCATCTCCTTGAACTATTCCTTGATTGCGAGCTTCGTCAATAGCCTCTTTTACTTCTTCAATGTAACGACTGTTATCTTTCCAATAAGCCCTAACGTTCCCTCCATAGGAACCCTTAATTTCTCCAGCGATTGTCCGCAAGGCTAAAGGATGCCCGTCATAAACTTCCCCAATTACTCGCAGGGGACTATCTGGTAATTCCAAATCGCCATCTAGTTCAGCTTTTTGAAATAAAGCCATCTGTTCAGGTACTTCTAATCCTTTCAAAAGTTGGCAATACCATAGATTTTTGTAGCGATCGCACTCTGCTTCAAACTTAGTTGGCAAATCCTGAGATGTAAGAATGAAGCGACTTTGACAAGATGATTCTGCAAACAAACTAACAAAAAACTTACCCCACCACTCATCAGCAAAATCACCCCAGCCATCCTCTTCATTTCCTGTCAATAGGTACTCAAGAGAATCTATGAGGACTAAATACCGATTTTCCCGCAAGCGTTTGACTAATCGCTGTAACAGTTGCTCTGGTTTTTTATCCTCTGCTGAGAGTCTCTCTCCCCATTCTTCAAGCCATCTAGAAGCCACACTGGCGAAGTCTGTGGCTTTGTCCTCATAGTCAAAATTCGCTCGCCGTAACTTGTTCTTCCAATCTCCAGAGAACCAGTCTTGCAATTGCACTGCTAATCTTTCAGCCAAAGCAGTTTTACCAATTCCCGTGAGTCCCAGAACGAGCAATAGCCGACATGACCCGCGAAGCTTCTGACTTAGTTCAGCTACAAGCTTTTCTCGACCTACCCAAGCATTGTCATAGGCATAAAAACCTTGTGGGGAAGTAGAATCTTCGGGCGAAGTATCGCTATCTGACTTAATTGGTTTACGAATTTCTCGTTGATCTAAGTTCAAATTTTCACAAATCAGTTCAAAAGTCGATACAAATACAGGCTTACTATTAATGAAGTTGCTGACGGTGGATAAAGCTATCCCCAAATGTGCTGCTAAGCCCCCCTGAGTCAAAAACCCATTGCGTTCAATGGCTGATATAACTTGCTGCTTGCGATCAGGGTTAATTTTGACGGATCTTGTCATGGCTCATCCACAAGATTTACTTATTTATAAAATTACACAGTTGGTACTGATAATTCCGCATATTTGGACAAAACGATCGCGTCACAAATCAGTTGCGAACTCAGTTATCAAGTCAGATATTCCTCAGATTCGACCTCACTCAGACTTTTCAGACTATTGGAGTGTAGAGTTTTACAGGACAAATAACTCCATGTCTCAAACACAACCCACGACTTACACGAGCGAACCAATCGTTTCTATACCAACTCATCTCCAACCAAATCTGCCACCACAACCTTATACAGGCAGTGTTCCTGAAACCCTCTTAGCGATCGCAATCCTGATCCGCTCAATTGCCCTACTAATTCACGTGCTAAAGTCAGGTCCTAAGAAGTAGTACCCGCGATCTGGGAAAGAACGTCGCCTCTCCTACTTATGGGGATGCGACTTTCAGACAGAACTGACATACTCCGAGGCCTAGAAACCGGGTTTTTTAGCGAATCTATCGACCAAAACGAAGTATTCTCGAAAAAAACCCGGTTTCTGACCACCCGCGCGTAAATCCTAAGCTACTCAATCAAAATGACAGCGCAGCTTACCGTTCAGATTTTCTCGGCGGTGTACCGTTAGCCCCCGAACGACGGATCAGCACGCTCATCACCTGCTTCGGATTCGCTGCACGTTGTAGGGGACTCCAATCGCCCACTTGGGCAAATCCTAGTCGGTACAAAGTGAGTATGGTTTCCCTGACACCCTTGGGCGAACCGACAACCGTTAACAGCACCACTTCCTGTTCCGATACTGCTGCTGAGTCGTCATTTGGGCGCTCGGATTTGTTATCCTCAGGCACCAATTCCTGTGACATAAACTGTTGTGCATTTAAATTGTATATTTCGAGTCCCGATCAAAAATCGTCAAATCCTCTCCCCCGATCCCCATCGGACCCTCTCCCTCTCTAATACCATAGGCAATCTAGATGCAACACAGCTTATTATGTTCTCCTGCTTTTGGGTTTTCTAGAAAAACCCAAAAACCCAGCCGCCCCGCAGCTCAACGCATAGCAAGGCGGCTACAGAGGATGTTACAATCTTCCGTTAGCCTCCAGACTGGTGCTTTCAGTTTGGCGGTTAGCTGTCCATTGCTGGTATCAACAGCTTTGGGCAGTGCAACTAGATTTTTGGGCGACGCGGGCTGCCTCCTCTACAAGCAAGCAACCTCTCACTTCCAAGCCTAGCCGCAGATGGGGGCCGGCGTCAATCGATTTTAGATTTTAGATTTTGGATTTTCGATTGGGGATTTGGGATTTGGGATTTGAGATTTGAGATTTGAGATTTTCGATTGGGGATTGGGGATTTGGGATTTGAGATTTGAGATTTTCGATTGGGGATTGGGGATTTGGGATTTGAGATTTGAGATTTGAGATTTTCGATTGGGGATTTGGGATTTGGGATTGATTCCCGGAGTAATCTGGGGACTTTGGGGGTTTTGATGCGGGATTGGTGGGTTTTGGGCGATCGCACCAATCCTACTTACAAAACGATCGCCTTTTCCACTTCCCAACTAAAACGGCGATACTTTGTCGCGTTCAATCTCCTCGTGGGGAGTTGTTTTGCCGTTCAAAATTGTGCCATCCTCGGGGATATTTTCTACCCGATCGCGCTTCTTAAAGCGATCGCGAGCCGAGACAACCACCACATACAGCACCGGCACTATAAACAAACTCAAGACAGTAGAAACAACCATCCCCCCCGCGATCGCATTCCCCAGCGATCGGCGGCTAGCTGCACCCGCACCTTCTGGGTTAACCAGAGGAGCAATACCCAAAATGAAAGCCAGAGAAGTCATCAAAATCGGTCGTAAACGCTCTTGAGAAGCCTCAACTGCCGCCTTAGCAATTGAATATCCCTGCTCCCGTAACTGGTTCGCAAACTCCACAATTAAAATCGCGTTTTTACTAGCCAATCCAATCAACATCACCAAACCAATCTGGCAATAAACATCATTCGCCAAACCCCGCAACGACTGAGCTAAAAGTGCACCCAAAATCGCCAGAGGCACCGATAGCAAAATAATGAAAGGATCGACATAATTTTCGTACTGAGCCGCCAAAACCAAAAACACAAAAATCAGCCCCAAACCGAAAATAATCGGTGCTTGACCCCCCGACTCAATTTCTTCTAAAGAACTCCCCGACCATTCATAGCCAAAACCCGACGGCAAAACTTGAGCCGACACCTTTTCCATCGATTTTAGCGCCTGTCCAGAACTCGAACCCGGAGCCGGAGTACCAGTAATTTCAATTGACCTATATAAATTGTAGTGGTTAACAGTTTGCGCCCCCACCACCGGAGTTATCTTCACCAAATTGCTCAAAGGAATCATTTCATTCTTTCCAGAACGCACATACAATTTCCCAATATCTTCAGGGTTATCACGAAACTGTTTATCCGCCTGAACATACACCCGATAGTTGCGCTGCTGCAGGTTAAAATCGTTCACATACTGAGCACCCAGACCCGTTTGTAACGTACTGAAAACATCATCAATGGGAATATCTAGAGCCTTAGCTCGATTGCGGTCAACCTCCACAATTAACTGAGGCGTATTCGCAGCAAACGTACTAAATACCGCCTGCAATCCCGGTGTCTGATTGGCCTGCTTTAAAATCCCGCCCATAGTCTGGACTAAGGAATCTAAACCGCTGTTACCTTTGCGGTCTTGCAATTGAAATTGGAAACCCCCAAATTGACCTAAACCTTGAATAGCAGGCGGATTCACAGGGAAAATTCTCGCTTCTGGAATCCCGAAAAACTTACCCCGCAACTTACCAATAATCGCTTGTACAGTTTGATCTTCTCCGTGACGTTCTTTCCAGGCTTTAAGTGTAGTAAATATAATGCCTTGATTAGAAGTGCTACCGCTAAAACCAAATCCACCCACTGAAAAAGTCCCGACAACTTCAGGAAGTTTGAGGATTTCTGCTTCTACTTGGTCCATTACTTTCTGAGTGTATTGCAGGGAAACACCTTGGGGTCCTTGAATAATTGTCAGAAAATAGCCCTGGTCTTCTTCCGGGATAAATGCCGTGGGCACTGATAAATAAAGCCAAGCTGTTACTCCCAGAGAAGCGATGAACACGAGGGTGACAATAGTCTTAATTCCTGTGAGAAATATTAAGGATTTCCGATATTGCCGCTGTACCCAATCGAGAACTACATTAAAACGGTCAAAAACCCAACCTATCGGACCCCCAAACTTCGGACCTCGACGCAGTAATATAGCTGCAAGTGAGGGCGTGAGAGTAATAGCCATAAAGGTAGAAAGCAATACTGAAAAAGCAATTGTCAGCGCAAATTGTTTATAAAGCGCTCCCGTAGTTCCGGGGAAAAATGCCACTGGCACGAACACTGCCATCAACACTAAAGAAGTCGCAATTACAGCGCTAAACAGCTCCCGCATTGACTCAAAAGCCGCTTGGCGGGCATTCATCCCTTGGCGAATCAGGCGGTCAATATTTTCTACTACAATGATAGCGTCATCAACCACTAACCCCGTCGCTAAGGTCAGACCAAACAGAGACAAACTGTTAATAGTAAATCCAAAAACTTTGATAAAGGCAAACGTCCCAATCAAAGAAATTGGTATTGTGATGGTAGGAATAATAGTGGTGCGCCAGTCTTGCAAGAAAACAAAAATCACTATCACCACTAGCAAGACTGCTTCAAATAATGTCTTGACTACTTCTGCCATCGACTCTTCTACAAACAAAGTCGTGTCCAGCGCTACTCTATGGATCAACCCCGGAGGGAAGTTTTTAGCTAGTTTTTCCATTTCGATTTTGACGGCATGGGCAACATTCAAAGCATTACTTCCAGGCAGTTGGTAAATCCCTAAACCTACTGCATCATTGCCTCGAAATCGCAGAAATGAGCTGTAATTCTCTGCCCCTAGTTCGGATCTCCCTACATCTTTTAATTTAACTAACGTTCCATTTGTCTCTGTTTTGATGACGAGTTCTTCAAATTCTGCTGGTTCTTTGAGGCGACTTTCAGCACGCAAGTCAATTTGATACATTTGTCCCTGTGGAGCAGGTTCTTGACCAATTCTCCCAGCACCAACTTGCAAGTTTTGTTCGTTGAGAGCTCTCGTTACATCTTGCATTGTGAGACGGCGAGCTGCTAATTTATTGGGATCTATCCATAAACGCATTGCATAGCGTCTTTCCCCAAAAATTCGCACGTCGCCAACCCCTTTTACTCTTTTTAAGGCATCTGCTAAATATAGGTCAGCGTAGTTGCTTAAAAATATGGTGTCGTATTCTTTATTTTCGGTAAATAAACCGATCGCTAATAGGAGACTTGTAGATTGTTTTGTAACTCTAACTCCGGTGCGTTGTACGGCATCTGGTAGTTGTGGCTGAGCAACTGCAACTCGATTTTGAACATCGACGCCGGCAATGTCTTTGTTGCGCGATGCATCAAAAGTAGCTGTAATGGTGCTGGTGCCATCGTTACTACTACTGGAAGTTAGATATTTTAGTCCTTCAACGCCGTTAATTTGCCTTTCTAGAATGTTGGTAACTGCATTTTCGACAATTTCAGCACTCGCCCCGCTATAGTTAGATGTGACGTTAATTTGGGTAGGGCTAATGTCGGGGAAGCGCTCGATAGGTAGGGTGGGAATGCTGATGGCGCCTACCAAGATAATAATTAAGGCGCAGACGCTAGCAAAGACTGGTCGTTTAATAAAGAAATCTGCAAACATTATTTTGGTAATGGGTAGTTGTTATATCAATTCCGGTTGTACCGTCCGTAATTGTTGACTGTTGACTGTTGACTGTTGACTGTTGACGGGCGGGTCGAAAAACTGAATGGTTGAGTGTTAACTGTTGACTTAATTTGATTATTCTGATGCAACCGGAAACGATATTAGTTGATAATTGCTAATTCCTAATTGCACTTCAGTCAAAAAATCAAATAGCCCCCTTTTTAAGAGCGGAGCAATCAAGTAGTGTCACCTAAGGTATGTAGTTGCACTTTAGCACTCTTAAGAGGTGAATTAAGAGCGCTGAAACGCAACTACATACCTTATTTTTTGCTTTCTACTGGTAATTTTTCCCCTGCTCCTTTCCCTTCCTCTTGAGCCATAATGGGAACACCGTCTGTCAGGTTAAGGATGCCTGCTACAACAATTTTGTCGCCTGGTTGCAAACCTTCGATAACTTGATAATTATTCCCCTCAATGGTTCCCAATTTCACGGCTTTTTGGCGCGCTATTAAAGGTGGCGTTCCAGGTTGTGGCTGTTGGGGCTTTTGAGCTGTGAAGACAAAAGTTTCCCCACCTAAGCGAGTGACTGCTGTTACTGGAACTAAAATTCCGGGGTTCTGTTTCCAGATGACTTTAGCTTTGACAAACTGGAGATTAAGCAGTTCGCCGCTGGGGTTGGGAAAGGTGGCTTTAGCTAAAATTGTTTGGGAATTGGCGCTGACGTTGGGGGAGATAAAACTGATTTGACCTTGGGCGATCGCCTTGCCTTGAGCGTCGAGCATTTGTACTGGCAGCCCTAAGCGTAATTGAGGCTGCCGTTCCAAAGGAATTGATAACCGCAAGTCCAGCAATTGGTTCTCAGTCAGGGTGGCAATGGCATCACCTTTTTGCAAGTAATCACCTACTTTCACTGGTATGTCGCCGATGACTCCCGCGAAGGGCGCGATGACAGCAGTTTCTTGTAGTTGTACTTCAAAGCCGCGCACCTGAGCGGCGGCCTCGGCAACTTGCGCTTCAGCTTGATCGAGCTGTTCTTGGCGAGTGCCGTTGGCTAACTGCGCTAATCTGCTCTTGGCTTGTGCGACTTCTGCTTCGGCTTTGGCTATTTCCTCTGGGCGCGAACCGTTTTGCAATTGCCGCAAAGCTTGGCGCTGCTGTTGCAAGGCTGCTGTCCGGCGCTCGATCTCGGCTTGTCTGTTTTTTTGCCGCTGCTCGAACCGCCTTTGAGCTTCTCGGAGGTTGGCTTGGGCGGTGCCTGCTTTTTGGGTGTATTCCTCGAGGGTGTTCGCGGATTCTGCGCCTTCTTTGGCCAAGGCCTGATATCTGGCAAGCTGCTGGGTGGCTAACTTTGCTTCGGCTGTGCTTGCTTCTATTTGCGCTCTTGCTTGGGCGATGTCTTCTAAGAGGCTACCTGTTTGGGCGTCGGCTAGGTTGGCTTCGGCTTGGGCGACGCGGGCTTGGGCTTGGCCTATTTCTTCTGGCCGAGAGCCCGATCGCAGTTGAGCGAGGTTGGCTTGGGCTTGGGCGACTTGGGCTCGAGCTTGGGCAATTTCTTCGGGCCTGGTGCCTGCTTGCAATTCGGCGTATCGTGATTGAGCGCGGATCAGGTTGGCTTGAGATTGCCTCAAGTCAGCTTGGGCGCTGTCGCTTTTCATGCGGGCGATGGCTTGTCCTTTGTTTATGAAGTCCCCGGATTTGACAAAAATCTCGGTGACTAGCCCTTCTGATTCGGGTTTGATTTCTACTGAACGCTTGGCCTCTAAGCTGCTGACAAATTCGGAGGCTTCTTGGACTGAGCTGGCTTCTACGGTTGCGAGCTTGACTGGTATGGCTTTGGGTTGGGCTGCTGCTGCAGGTTGCTGTGGGCGATTATGACCCGATTGCCACGAGTACCAGCCAAAACCTGCTGCGCCTGCGGCGATCGCGATCGCGGCAATTAGGGGCCAGCGCGATCGTGGTTTATCAACAGGTTCGGGGCTATCGGCAACGGTAACAAACTCCTGTGGTCGATCGCTGTCTGCATCGGTTGGGTGCAGTTCCGGTGTGGCAGATTTTTGCTCTTGGGCTTCAACCACGGATTCTGGGGATTTAGGATAACTCATTTGCAGCACCAGTTAGATTTTTTTTAACATCAGACTTAGCTAGACTTTGGCGGAATCTTTGCTTCGATCGGGAAGAGGGGTTTAAAACCCTGTCCTTTTAGGACGGCTTTGTATTAAAATGCTGAATACTCAAAGGATCTTTAGGCTCAAGACACGTTGAAACAGCTACGATGAGAGCAAACTTAAAGACAGCTAGAAGGGCAATGGTTGACTCTAACCCGTTCGGCAAGAGTAAAAGTCGCCATAGGGCATTGGGAGACTTTAAACGGACAGGGAGGGACTGCAAGACTACTTCGGTAGCAAGACCCGATGAACTGTCAAGAATCACCCCTGCTTTAGCGGGCGTGAGTATGTCAACTCTCAAAAGTTACGATCGGCAGGGAAGATTAGACCTGATTATGGCTTACCTGAGTGGCTGAGTTGGAAGGATTTTCCCTTGGACTCAGCGGATTCAGGGGAGGTTGGGGAGTCACGCACTCGGGCGATCGCGCTTCTTTCTTTGGCTAGTTGCTCGGTTAACCAATTTATCTCTGAGGCCAGCACTGACTTGCAGCGATCGCGAGAGGCGAATTGATAGTCGTCGGTTAGTGGATATTCTCTCTTGAGGTTTTCGATGTAGTCTTGCCGCGTGTAACAGGCTCGCAAGCGGTGTTCCAACAATTTCATCCGTTCTTCGGCTTCTAAGTTCCCAAAAAAGAAAAACTTGATTCGGAACCGGGAACCACTGTTAACCCAGCTTTCTTGAGGGTGTTCGAGCATTTTTTGCCGCCAGAGTTCGCGCCCTTGGGCGGTAATTCCGTAGATTTTGCGCGGACAGCCCGCATCTCCGGCTTCTTCGGCAATTACCGATATGTCCCCTCGCTCTTCCAAGCGCTTCAGCAGCGGGTAAATCGCTCCGTAGTTGACGCTGATGCAACTGCTCATAAACAGCTCCAGTTGTTGCTTTAGCCGATAGCCATGCAGGGGTTGCAACTGTAGCAGCCCAAGGGCTGATAATTCAAGCATTTATATCAAATTGATATTATAGTCTGGATTATATAACTATATCTGACTCAACGGCTAGCTGGTAAATAGCTAGTTTCACAGAAAAGAGACACTACACATTTAATAATATTTGTCAATACCCTTAATATATATATATATTTTAGGGTCGAGAGAGGGCGATCGCTTTATATTATAAAACCCATTTGAGATATAACAAGAGTGCTGATTCACCTCGATTTAGGTCACAGACCAAGCAGTATCTCACTTTTGACAAAAGTGAGATGCTGCCTGGTTTTTGATGTCTCCGAAGTGCTTTAATAGACTCTGCTCAATAGGTCGGATTTCTGCCACATCTATCACGTTGCAGTTGCCATATTCTTTGGGCAGCAAACGCTATGCTCGATCCACTGCGAACTATCCAAAACACCGTTTCCACTAACTGGTTCGTCTTGCCTTCATCGCCAGTATGTATCCGTGGAAATTCCACCAAATATCCGTAGAGCTTCGTCCACGTAGTAGCCCTGATGCGTTTCGTGTAACTCATAGACACCTCCCTGACATTATTAGGAGGTATACCACTAATCTCGTAAAAATTCACAACAGAACCTAGCAATTAGATGCAAGATGTAAGTAAGGACGTTTCCCTATTTTCATATCCCAATTCATTTGTTAATTGGCGAATAGATTTTTGATTGATAACTGGCAGGATTAGGGATTTACGATTAAGCCATCTAGTCTCATCTGCTGGGACTGAACACCTCACTGGCTGCATTTCGTCAACAACCCTTTTGAGATCCTTATCTTCGCCAATTCCGATAAATTCCAAAATTCTACCAATTGTCAGTAGACGCTGTTGGGAAGATGAGATAATATCTTCAAATTTAACTCTCAAAATGTTATTTTTTTTCTCTTGTGCTAAACTTTCTAAAATTACCTGATGTGGACTAGACCACTGAAAGCAACAAACATATTCTAAAGGTTGGTTTATTACCTTTTTCCATTGGGGCGGGAGTTCATAGTTCCACCAATGTTTCCCCCATTCATAGAGATCCGAATATCCAGAGATTGCTAATTTAGCAATCCCCTCTAAATTATGAGAGAAAAATCCTCTGTGACTCCAGCCGTCATAGAGACCGTTAATACTTGTTGCGGGAAAGCGAGTAAGATGAATGATTTTAAACTCGGCATTGGGAAACAGGTGCTTGAGTAGGGGAAGACGAAAAGCATCAATTGAAGCTTTTAACAACCAAGGCTTGCTGCTAATTTCCTCTGAAGTTGGACGACGGCGGGGTTTGATAACAATAAAAGGAGGCTCTTCAATACAAAAGTGGGGATTAGGTGGTGCTTTTGGATAACTAATATTTGGGAAGTGGGACTTTAATAAAGATAATTTTATATCGTAGTAAAAAGGATTTAATCCCGGATTATTAATCAATAATAGTTTTAAGATATCGATCGGAAAGCTAGATGAATTCCATGTTGAATGTTCGTGAAAGTATTGTCTACAAGCTTCTGCAATATACCATAACCACTGTTCGGCTGATATATCCAATTGGGGCCATTGCATAGGTAGCGTTAAAGCCATAAGTTGAGTGAAATTTTTCAATTTTTCCGGCCTCGAAATTACGTCTTCAGAACCTACACCGACAGATGATAAAAAATTCCGGTAAAAATTATTTAAGTCAGACTTACTTATCTTTGGATTGTCCAGACAATCTGATTGAAAGTTGCGAAACGGAAAACTGTAGCCATTAAGTTTGTAATAAGTGGTATGTTCTCCATTAAGCGAAAGCAATTGTTCTGTGTGACTGAGGAGATGAAAAAGGAGACTACTCCCGCTACGTGGCGAGGATAGAATAATGACTACTTTGCTAACATCTTTGAGACTTTTATGATGCCAGAGAGGTTGATTTATGTGCTGAAAAATTTCTTCTCTGGCTGATTTTGCGTAATCTAAATATTGACTGGCCCTGGTTATAGACATACACGAAAATTTTTAAGTACAATTTATCCCAGATTAGGTTCTTTTAACCTGACACAGCTAGAGTTATTTATTATTTTTACCCTAAAACGCAAAATCACTGCCCTGTCAATGCTCGGAATACCCAGGCAAAAAGCAGGAGGCTCAAGAAAATCACGCCTCCGACAATTAACATCAAACCCAACAGCAAAGCAGCGACAAACAGCCAGTCAGCTTTTTTCCCGGTATCGGGGGAACCTAAATGAGCGTCCAGCAATTCTATATTCTTGACATTAGCTTTCCAAGTAACATCTAACAAGTCTCCGGCAACGGGTACAGTACCGGCAACTGTATCAAATACGATGTTAGCAGCCATTTGTATTAGAGTTTCTCGCGGTGCTCCGAGTTGCGCGGCTTTGAAGACTACGTAACCTGCAAAAATCGATCCGATTAAATCGCCGCCGCCCGGTATAAGTCCCAATATCGGATCGAGTCCGATGCGGTAAGGGGTACCGGGAATGGGAATTGCATTGTCAAGTAAGTGGCTGATTTGGCGCAGACGCCGCAAGGATGCAATCTGGGATTTGTTGGGAGGATTTGGGGAAGAGTTTTGTAGAGGAGAACGTGACATTTAATTAGTCTCGAGTGCGATATTACTGCTAGTTTATGATATTTACTGAAGCATATTTGAGTTGTGTCACTATGCCTCAAGCAATATTTTTAGTAATTTTAGTCGATCGGCTTTTGTTTGTTTTTGAATGAACAGAAACCCGGTTTCTGTTCAAAACCGGGTTTCTTGCTTCTAGCTGCGGGCTTTTAGTTTAGCCTTCTATTTGCCTTCAGTGAAGTCGGCGTCAATCACGTCGTCGCCGCCGCCAGTGGGGCCGCCGCCTGCATAGCCACCAGGGCCACCAGGACCACCAGGGCCACCAGGACCGTCAGTCGGGCCGCCTGCTTGCTGGTACAGGTTGCTGCTGACAGCGTAGAAGGCTTGCTGCAACTCGGTTGTCAAGGTTTTAATGCGATCGTCATCTTCACTGTTGATCGCATCGCGCAAGTCTTTGATCAAGCCTTCAACCTTAGTCTTGTCATCTGCAGGAACCTTGTCTCCAAGTTCTGCCAACTGCTTCTCAATTTGATAAGCTAAAGAGTCGGCTTGGTTTTTGCGATCGATCTTTTCGCGACGTTCCTTGTCAGCAGAAGCATTCGATTCGGCTTCCTTCACCATGCGCTCGACTTCATTGCTGGGCAAAGTAGAAGCACCAGTAATGCTAATCGATTGCTCCTTACCAGTACCTTTATCCTTAGCAGCTACATTCAAAATACCGTTAGCATCGATATCGAAAGTAACTTCAATTTGAGGTACGCCACGGGGTGCCGGCGGAACTCCATCTAAGCGGAAGGTTCCCAAATCCTTGTTATCGCTCGCCATTTCTCGTTCGCCTTGCAAAACGTGAATTTCCACGTTTGTTTGGCCGTCTACAGCAGTCGAGAAAGTTTCCGACTTCTTGGTAGGAATAGTGGTGTTGCGGGGAATGATTTTGGTCATCACGCCGCCCAAGGTTTCGACGCCAAGAGACAGCGGGGTAACGTCGAGCAACAAGATGTCTTTGACTTCGCCGGAGAGTACGCCGGCTTGAATTGCTGCACCGACTGCGACCACTTCGTCCGGGTTTACCGTTTGGTTGGGTTCTTTGCCCAGGATTTTTTTGACCAGTTCTTGCACGGCAGGAATGCGCGTCGAACCGCCAACTAAGACGACTTCATTAATTGCAGATTTGTCTAATTTGGCGTCGCGGATCGCATTTTCTACGGGGATGCGAGAGCGATCGATCAAATCGGAACAGAGTTCTTCAAATTTGCCCCGCGTCAAAGTCATGTCCAAGTGTTTTGGCCCGTCTTGAGTCGCGGTAATAAACGGCAAGTTGATTTCGGCTTGAGTAACGCTCGAAAGTTCAATCTTGGCTTTTTCGGCTGCTTCCGTCAGGCGTTGGAGTGCTTGCTTGTCTTTGCGGAGGTCAATTCCTTCGGCTCTTTGGAATTCATTAGCGATGTAATCGACGATTTTTTTGTCGAAGTCGTCACCGCCGAGGTGAGTGTCTCCACTGGTTGCGAGCACTTCAAATACGCCGTCGCCTACTTCTAGAATAGATACGTCGAAAGTACCGCCACCTAAGTCAAACACTAGGATGGTTTCGTTGGTCTTTTTATCTAATCCGTAAGCTAAAGCTGCTGCTGTAGGTTCGTTAATAATCCGCAGCACTTCAATGCCGGCAATTTTGCCAGCGTCTTTCGTAGCTTGGCGCTGGGAGTCGTTGAAGTAAGCGGGAACAGTAATTACCGCTTGGGTGACTGTTTCGCCGAGGTATTTACTGGCGTCTTCTACCAGTTTGCGGAGAACTTGTGCAGAAATTTCTTCTGGGGCAAATTGCTTGCCACGGGCGGGACAGTCTAGTTTGAGGCTGTTGCCAACTTTGAGGACTTTGTAGGAAACTTCAGTGGTTTCGTGCGCTACTTCATCAACGCGACGCCCAATAAACCGTTTTACTGAGTAAAAGGTGTTTTCGGCGTTCATCACGGCTTGACGCTTGGCGATTTGTCCGACAAGTTGATCGCCATTTTTAGCATAAGCTACTACAGAAGGTGTGGTGCGACCCCCTTCGGCGTTGGCTATGACGGTGGGTTTGCCGCCTTCCATAACTGCGACGCAGGAGTTTGTCGTACCTAAGTCAATTCCAACTACTTTTCCCATAGGGGTGTTCCGGCTCCAATCTCTACAAAATTTTGGTTTTCTATCTGTGCGATAGTCTGGTTATTCAGGACTGCGATTTTACCTCGCGGTTTACGGGTAGTGAGTCCTGCTTTAATACAGTCTTCGATAGGGTGCTTATCTCTATACTGCGGGCGGTAGACCTTGCGATGAAGGGGTATTTACCGAACCTGTTGGGGGACGGTTGCAATCCGTCAGGCTTGCACCGCTACAGTTGCTGACTGCTTTTGTTTACTCTTCCTAATGTACGGGGTTCGATCGATTCGGGTATTGTGGCAAACCGTATACGTTGTGTTGTATTTGCCGTCTTTGTTGTATAAATTTTGTTTGGTTGGTAGGGGCGATCGCTGGAGCGGCTGCCAAATAAAAGTAAAATTTATCAGTTAGAGTCATGAGTTAAAGAGCTACCAATTTGCTGCTTGTTTAATTTTACTTATCTGAATAAACAGTGAAAAAGGAGGATCAAGATACTCCCAAAAACGGCACTTTTTGTAAAATTCTTTAGCTTGTTCGTCAATAGCATCTACTATGACGGCATAAATTTCCATATTTTGGGATAACTTCAGTGCCTTCTCGAAGGCATGACGTAGTAACCGCTTTCCCGACGCTCTACCTTGCATCGATCGATTTTAGATTTTAGATTAAAGAATTGAAGAAAGCAACCCCACTAATAAATCCGGCGGCTCGCGAGCTCGATTTTAGATTTTAGATTTTAGATTAAAGAATTGAAGAAAGCAACCCCACTGATAAATCCGGGGGCTCGCGATCGGGAGTCGGAGCTTTTTTGTCGCTCCGTCCTGAGTCTGCTTTCGGAATGAATCCGGGGGCTTGTACCCTAGCTGTTTTCGGTCAAGTAAATTAGCGCTGCAAGCATAATACCCTGCTCTTATGTAGTTATTTTCACAGAATAAAGCTACAAAAGTTCTAACAGTACGAAGCCGATGTTCTGCTTTGCATTGCGTTTGAGATAGGTATCTAATTCTGTATTTCCCGAATTAAATGGGTTTTTTCTAAGACTGCTCGTACTTCGGTTTATACAGCGCATCCCAGGTCGAGCGAGTGCAGCTTTAGACACCGCGAGTACCCCGTGTCCCTACGGGGGATTGATCGATAGGCTGGTGTACTTCATAAACCTGCACTCTGCTGTATCTTCGAGACGGTTAATAGTCCCATTCACACGCTTTACTGTTTTGTTTAATAATCTGCAAATAATGCGATCAATCCTTGAGACGGTGCTGGCGGGTTTTCGATGACTGACAGTGAAAAAGCTCGATCGCGATCGGACAGTGCTGGAGGTGTATCATTATAAACTGCTGGGCGGTCGATCGCAGCATCGGCTTCGGCAATAAATTCGTCTAGGACAAATAGGTAAGCCCATCAGCAGCGTCGGGTTGCGGTACTGGTTTCGGTTTAGACGAGCGATCGCATTTTGCTCTTCATCCCGCTACTAAAAGAGCTTTCCTGGTATGATTATCACTAAAAAAGCGACAGATTTCAACCTGCCGCTAGCTGTACCAAGTCCGCCAGGGCAGACTATTGAATTGCTATTTTTCACCGATCAGCAGAGCTGCGGGAAAGTAACTGAGAGCTTCACCAATTGCCAGCTTACCGTTGCTTTCTATGGCCTGATTTGTAATCGCATCTTTCCAAACCGACGGCATTTCCTCGGACAATTCCAGATTAGTATCTTTCCAGACTTCTTTACCGATCGGCATTTCTTCCGGTTTGACAATTCCCACCAAAAACCGGGGAGCAATGACAATAGCTGTAGTATCTCCAAAAGTTCTGGCAAAGGAAACAACATTATCTTTAAACGTACCCCCTACTTGCAGGGGCTGATAGTCGCCTGATTTAAAGACTTCCAAGTATTTTTTTCTGGCTTCTAGGGTTCTTGCCGTCAAAAACAGCTTAATTCTAGCATCTTCCCGCGTCTCAATCAAATCCTCAACCAGTTGCAAAATATCCGTCTGAGCTTGCTGTTTAATTTCCTGCAAAACCTCGATTCTGCGGGCAAAATCAACGGGACGGCGGTTATCCGGATCGACGTGGCTTAAATCCCAAAATTCCGTTCCTTGATAAAGGTCGGGAACGCCCGGAGCAGTAATTTTCAGGAGCGTTTGAGATAAAGAATTGAAAATTCCGTAAGTAGCTACTTTTTTCCAGAAAGGTGTAAATTTCTTGAGAAACTGATTTTGTTCCGAAGGTTCTAGAACGCTATCGACAAAGGTCATAAAACCAGCTTCGTAGTCGTTATCGGGTCTCAGCCAAGCCGTATAGACTTTGGCTTCGCGGACAGCTTTAATGACATAATCTTTCAGGCGATCGACATAATCAGTGTTTTCTATTCCCTCAAATGGAAAACTCCCGATCAGAGTTTGGTACAAGAAGTATTCGTCATTAGTACTAGGAACCATTCGATTCACAAAGTTGACTTTCTTAGAAGAGTTTAGCTCTCTCCAAGACTTGACTTGCTGTTCCCATTCATCGGGAAGTTCTGACAAAACGTTAAGTCTGGCTCGCACATCTTCGCCGCGTTTGGTATCGTGGGTAGCTGTAGCATTCATTTTGTGCGGCCAAGCTACTTGCTGCTTTTGGTTGAACTCGTGAAAATCCGCCACGGAAACGCCGAACTGACTGGGGTTTCCTCCCACTTCGTTGAGGGATAAAAGCCGATAGTAGACGTATAAAAGCGTGTCTTCAACGCCTTTTGCCATCAAAGGCCCTGTCAACTGCTGGAGCTTCATTACAAAGTGCCGGCGCTGCTCTTTTTGTTCGGTTGTTAGGGTTTCTTCTTCTTCGAGCAACAGCAGCGTCTCGATAAATTTAAGTTCCTTGAGGAGTCGCGGTACTTGTTCTTTGGCATGGGCGATCGCATATTGTACGTAAGTGCGATCGGACTCTCTCAAACCGTCTTGATTGATGTAAGTTCGGTAGACTGGAAAAATCGTTAAAACAGCAGCCAATGCTTTTTCCAAACCGGGACGAGTAAAGTCGTTTCCCTGTCTGGATTGACCGGAGATATTCTTCAATAGTTGAGCCAGATTATCTACATCTCCCGCCAAATTCTTCTCAACAATCAGCCCTTTTTTATCTAAAAATAACTGTTCGTAAGGCACGTTCAAGCGAGTAAATCTCTGATATATTTCGCTAAATTGCTGTTCGCGATCGCGCCGACAGAAAACGCCATTTACGTAGTTCAAAAAGTCGTAGCCGCTCGTTCCCTGAATCGGCCAATATGACGGCAAATATTCTTCGTGTTCCAGAATCTTTTCAACAGTAATGTAAGTATCTCCGGTTCTCTCCCGGAGCCTGTTCAAATATTCTGTGGGGTCGTACAGTCCGTCGATGTGGTCGATTCTCAATCCGGTAAACTTTCCCTCTTCAACCAGGTCGAATATCAGAGCGTGGTTTTTGTGAAAAACTTTAACCTCTTCAACTTTTACCGAAATCAGGTCGTTGACTGTAAAAAACCTTCGGTAGTTAATTTCTTCTGCCCCCACTTTCCAGAAAGACAGACGGTAAAACTGGTCGGAAAGCAAATCGTCCAGCAAATTAAAACTTTCGGCATTGCCCTTTTCTCCGTTAAAAACTTTGATATTTTCATCGATAAATTCCTGCACCAAGGGATTTTGATTGTAGAGTTCCCACAGCAGTCCTTTGACAAAAGCTATCTGATCGTATCTGGCTTTACCTTTAGTTTCTGAAGAGGTATTTTTAATCAAATAAAGAATTCCCAAAAACTTGATAAAATCTGGATGTCGTCTGCCTAATTCCCTGGCTAAATGCCCCAAATTATGACTGATAAATTTAGCATAAGATTCAATTTTTACTGGTAATTGTAAGCTATAATAATTGATGGTTAGCCCAATTTCGCTGTATTTGAGTTGAATCTCGCCATTTTCCAGACACTCTCCATAAAAATTGCCCAGATGCGGAGCCAGCACTCGACCTCTGAGATGCTCGTAAGCGTGATTCCATTCAATATCGAAGTAATCGAAATAGTCGGAATCCGGCCCGTGTTCCAATACGTCTAACAGCAGCAAGTTTTGAGTGTCGTAAGCCATGTGATTCGGGACAATATCTTGCACCCATCCCATGTTCCGTTTCTTGATTTCGTATGTAAGCGCTTCAAAGTCTTCTGATGTTCCCAATTCGGGATTGATCTGATTTGAGTCAACGACATCGTATCCGTGACTGCTGCCTTTTCTAGCTTTAAATATCGGCGAAGCGTAAAGGTCGGTAATTCCTAATTCTTCCAAATAGCTAAGGATTTGTTTGGCGGCTTCAAAGTTAAAACCTCCATGAAATTGAATTCGATAAGTTGCTGTGGGGATTCGCATTATGTTAATTTTACTCCTGGTTTTTTTTCTATTTTAATATAGGAGGCAGAGCCTCCGGGACTGCATTCCCAGGCAGAGCCTGGGAACGAGAAAAACGAGAAAACGAGAAAGGCTCTGCCTCGCGTTTCTTGTTCGTAGGAAGAGCCTGGGAACGCCTGTATTTGAGGCTCTGCCTCCCGTTTTAATTACTCTAATTCGTAGAGTGCGAAACTCTGCGGTTTAACAGTTAATTCTTGCTCTGAATTTATCTTTTCAGGCAAGCTAGAACCTGAACCCATCCATTTTACATCAGCAGAGTCTAAAATTTTGTGACCGTAGCCTTGGGGAAGTGCAGCCGTAAAAGCTACATCTTGCCTGTTGAAGTTTAGAATGCAGAAGATCTGGCTGTCATCTGTCCAGCGACGTAGAAATAAGATTTTTTCTGCTTCAATGCTGGACACTTCTAGACTGTTTTTGTCGAGCTTTTTAAGGGCCGGTATTGTCCGCCGCAGTTTAATCAAATGTTGGTGCCATTCCCAGAGGATTTTGTGTTTGCCTTCTGTTTGTTTTTCCCAGTTTAACTTGCACTTCTCGAAGCTTTCAGGACTCTGGGGGTCTTGAAACTCGCCTCGCCCTTCAAAGATTTTAAATTCTTGTTGTTTGTCTTTGCGGATAGCTTCAATTAAGTCAGCGTCTGAGTGGGAAACAAAGTACAAAAACGGGGCTTCTTCTCCGTATTCTTCTCCCATAAAAAAGAAGGGAATGTAGGGAGAAATTAAGACTGTGCCGGCTGCGAGTTTCAATCCTTCAAAGTCAACTATTTTCGAGAGTCGGTCTCCCAAAATGCGGTTGCCGATTTGGTCGTGGGTTTGGGAAAACACCAGAAATTTATGACCGGGTTCATCTTTGGCTGAACTGCCGTGTTTCCGCTTTCTGTGGGGTGCGTACTGGCCGGAGTAAACAAAGCTTTCTTTGAAGGCTTTTTCTAAGTGTTCGCACTTGCCGAAATCTTGGTAGTATCGGTCGTTTTCTCCGGTGAGCAAGGTGTGCAGTGCGTGGTGGAAATCATCGCACCATTGGGCGTCTAATCCGAAACCACCGAGTTCTTTAGGGCGTATAGTGCGGACATCGTTTAAATCGCTTTCGGCTATTAAGTAAATCTGCCGTCCTAGCTCTTGGGAAATATCGGAGGTGGCATCAGATAGTTCTTGTAAAAAAGGTCGGGCACCTACTTCAAATATTGCTTGAATTGCATCTAATCTCAGGGCATCGATGTGAAAGTCTCGAAACCAGTAGAGGGCGTTTTGAATAAAATAGTTGCGCACGCCGTCGCTGTAGGCGTCGTCGAAGTTGAGGGGGTCTCCCCAAATTGAGCCGTATTTTGATGTAAAGTAGGGGCCGAATTGACTGAGGTAGTTTCCTTCGGGGCCGAGGTGGTTGTAAACTACATCGAGAATTACTGAAATGCCGTGTTCGTGGCAGGCGTTGACGAGTTTTTTGAAGCCTTCGGGACCACCGTAGGAGTTTTGGACGGCGTAGGGATATACGCCGTCGTATCCCCAGTTTCGTTCGCCCGGGAATTGGGCTACTGGCATTACTTCGATGGCGGTGATTCCCAATTCTTTAAGTTGTTTTAGCTGGGGAATTATTGCTTCAAATGTTCCGGTTGTGGTGAAGGTGCCGACGTGCAGTTCGTAAATAATCATTTCGGCTAGCGGCACGCCTTGCCAATTTGTGTCAGTCCAAGTAAAGAGGTTTTGATCTATTACTTGCGACGGGGCGTGTACCCCTTGGGGTTGATATTTTGAGGCTGGGTCTGGTCGGTCTATTTTTCCTTCGAGTTGGTAGGTATAAAGGGTTCCTGGTTTGATGTCTGTAGCTGTGGTTTGCCAATAACCTTCTGCTGATTGTTGCATGGGTATCAGGCGTTTTTTTGGGGAAACTATTTGGACTGCTATTTGTTTGAGGGTGGGCGCCCAAACGGTAAATTCACATTGGTTGTTGCCGAGGTAATTTGCTCCTATCTTCACTTTGAGCTGTTCTCCTTATAAAATAGGTTGGTGGTTCGATCGCCCGACGCGCTATCAAATGCTTTGCCCTTAACGTTCCGCGCCTGTTTAGACGGTAATATTACTTAATATAACAAACAACTAACTTTCGATAGAGCCATCAAAGGCTAGAATTGTCTACAAGGCAAAAGTAGCGGTTGGTTATCTCTAAATTAGAGCATGAATCTGCACCCCGATCCCGATCGCCAATAGAACCGCCTGGAAGGGTTAATATTTCTTGCTTATATGTTTAAAATATACCTAAAGATAGATAACTAATTAGCGCGAGTGTGCATCTTATGGTTATGGCTTTTGGAAGGGAAATCTGCTGCAATCTCGACTCGGCGGAGTCTCGGGAGTGGTTGGTAACAAACGGGATCGGCGGTTACGCTAGCGGTACGATCGCGGGTCTCCTCACGCGCCGCTATCACGGCCTGCTGGTAGCCGCCCTCAAACCCCCGCTGGGACGCACTTTGATCCTCGCCAAGCTGGACGAGACGGCTGTGTATCACGATCGCGCCTATCCGCTTTATACAAACCGCTGGGCCGACGCGACGATGGAACCTCACGGCTACAACTACATCGAAAGCTTTCACCTCGAAGGCACGACGCCTGTTTGGAGGTTTGCTCTCGCCGACGCTATCCTGGAAAAGCGGATTTGGATGCAGCAAGGTGCTAACACAACATATATTCAATACCGCTTGCACCGCGCCTCACAACCGATCGCCCTCGCTGTCAAAGCCCTGATCAACTATCGCGACTACCACCACACAACTCGCGCCGGCGACTGGCAGATGAGCCTAGAAACCATGGAACGCGGGGTTTGCGTGACGGCATTTCCCGAGTCTGCACCCCTGTACCTGCTGACGGATGCCGAAGCCGAGGCAAAATTTCGAGTTTCTGCGCCTTTATACAATTGGTACTACGGATTTGATTTGGCAGCGGAAAAGCGGCGCGGATTGGACTGCAGCGAGGATCACTTGCACGCGGCGACTTTTCACATGACGATCGCACCGGGAAGTTCTCTGACATTGATAGCGAGCACCGAGAAAAATCCCGAACTCAACGGCGGTAAAGCTTTAGAAGTGCGCCGCGCTGCCGATCGAGAACTGCTGCAAAACTGGTCAAAAGTGAGCGACTCTCCCGACTGGATCGATCAGTTAGTGCTAGCCGCCGACCAATTTATCGTCAGCCGCCCGCTACCGGAGGAACCCGAAGGCAAAACGATTATCGCCGGATATCCCTGGTTCAGCGACTGGGGGCGCGACACGACGATCGCCCTACCCGGTCTCACAATCTGTACCGGGCGATGGTCCATTGCGCGCTCGATTTTGCGGACATTTGCGCGGTATATCGATCGGGGAATGCTGCCGAACCGCTTCCCGGATGCGGGCGGCGCACCGGAATACAACACCGCAGACGCCACCCTGTGGTACTTTGAGGCAATTCGCGCTTATATCGATGCCACGGGGGACGAGGAACTTTTGAGCGAACTCTGGCAGACATTATGTGAGATTATTGACTGGCACATACAGGGAACTCGGTATAAGATCCGCCTCGATCCCGATGACGGTTTAATCTACGCCGGCGAAAAGGGCGTGCAACTGACTTGGATGGACGCGAAAATCGGCGATTGGGTGGTGACGCCTCGGATTGGTAAGCCGATCGAACTCAGCGCGCTTTGGTACAATGCTATACAAGCTATGGCAAGTTTTGCTCGAAAACTGGGCAAGCCTCACAATGAATACCAGCAATTGGGCGATCGAACGGCCGCCGGATTCCCTCGCTTCTGGAACGCCTCAACCGGTTACTGTTACGACGTTCTCGACGGCCCCGACGGACACGATAGTTCCCTGCGGCCCAACCAGATATTCGCCGTATCCCTGCCGCTAGACTCGATTCCTCCTCACTCCCCCAACTCCTCGTCAGCGGGGATGCGCCAGGAAACCCGCTATACACCGTTACTGACGCCCATCCAGCAACGCGGCGTGGTGGACGGCTGCGCTCAACAGCTTCTGACTTCTGTCGGCCTCCGCAGCCTCTCGCCGCAGCACCCGCAGTATCGCGGGGCATACGGAGGCGACCAATTGCAGCGGGACAGCGCCTACCACCAGGGCACAGCTTGGGGCTGGCTGATTGGCCCGTTTGTCTTGGCGCACCTGCACGTATACAAAAACCCAGCACAAGCGAGCGAATTCCTCGAACCGATGGCACATCATATAAGGGCCGGGGGAGTTGGCAGTCTGGGCGAAATTTTTGAGGGCGACGCCCCCCACTCGCCGCGGGGCTGCACGGCTCAAGCTTGGACTGTGGCTGAGGTGCTGCGGGCTTGGTTGGCAATTAATACTGTGGGTGTTTAAATGGGGAAGGTTATCTGTGGTTGAAAAAAAGATTTATGGCATTATTATTAGCGGGCGATATTGGCGGAACTAAGACAATTTTGCGCTTAGTGGAAAGGACTGTTAAGGGTGAAATGAACGCTCTTTATGAGTTTCGCTATCCCAGCGGGGAGTTTCCAGATTTAGTGCCGATGGTGGAGCAGTTTTTGACGGAAGCTGCTATTAAGTTGAAGGGGCCGCTTGTACCTGAAAAAGCTTGTTTTGCGATCGCAGGCCCGGTGGTTAACAACACTGCAAAACTGACTAATTTGCCTTGGGTGCTGGATGGGAAGCGTCTGGAACAGGAGTTAGGAATATCACACGTTAGTTTAATTAATGATTTTGTGGCGGTTGGCTACGGCGTGTGGGGTTTGGATGCTAAAGATTTGCACATTTTGCAAGTCGGAAAACCCCGCCAACACGATCCAATTGCTGTGATTGGTGCGGGGACTGGTTTGGGAAATTGTTTTGCAATTCCCGAGGCAAATGGCATCAGGGTTTTTTCTTCGGAAGGGGGACACGGTGACTTTGCTCCTCGTTCACAGTTGGAGTTTGAATTGCTGAATTATTTGTTAGCAAAACACGACATTCAAAGAATATCGATCGAGCGTGTGGTTTCGGGACAAGGGATTGTTTCAATTTACCAGTTTTTGCGGGACAGAAAGTTTGCCCCTGAATCGCCGGAGATAGGGGAAGTTATTAAAAAATGGGAGTCAGAAATCGGTAAAAGCGAGCAGAGTGTCGATCCGGGGGCGACAATTGCACAGGCGGCACTCAAAAAGTGCGATCGGCTTTCGGAACAAACAATGCAAATGTTTGTAGAAGCTTACGGTGCGGTGGCCGGAAATCTGGCTGTGACACTGTTACCTTACGGCGGTTTGTACGTAGCCGGCGGCATTGCTGCTAAAATTTTGCCGCTGATTCTAGAAGGGGGTTTTATGCGAGCGTTTACGCACAAAGGCCGGATGGATTCGCTGTTAGAAATGATGCCGGTTCGTCTTGTTTTGAATCCCAATGTAGGGTTAATTGGTGCGGCTGTTTGTGCGGCCGGTCTTTAGCTAAGGCACCGGAATGATAGAGGACACGGTATTGCCCATTGGTGTCAACTTAACGTAAAATCGATAGTCCGGCAGGGGTTGAAACCCCTGCCTCAAAGCTAAAGTCCTCTCAAGAGGACTAATGAGTTCTTCAGTCCTCTTTGAGAGGACTTTAGCTATTAGACAGGGAATTCATTCCCTGGCGGACTGCCGGGTGGGCGGGAGGACTGGTGGACAAAAAGCTTAAGTTGACACCAATGGGTATTGCCATGTCCCTACCCCGATTCATTGTAGGGAAACGGCATTGCCGTATCCTGATTTCTGAGATTATCCTCATTTAAGAATCTCAAATTTTATGCGATCGTAAATATCCCTTAAACTAATCTGAAACTCAACCGATTATAAAATTAACGTCTCATCTTCAGACTCATATACAAAATCGGATGACTAATTATATCATAGCTGGGATTAAGTAGACTAAGTAAAATAGAATATCCTTTCTAGTTCTCATCTAAAATTTAAAATTACTTTCCTTCCAGTTCTTTCAGCTTCCCCTGGGCAAACTCCTTCACCTGCGGATCTTGAGCGACGGCTAAAGCTTGGCGATAGCTTTCAATTGCTTTTACTTTGTCGCCTTTGAGTTCATAAGCAAGGCCACGATTATAGAAGAATTCTGCGTATTTAGGATTGAGTAGAAGGGCTTGATTGTAATCGGCAATTGCGCGATCGTATTCCTTTTTATTGTTGTAAGCAAGGCCACGATTATAGAAGAATTCTGCGTATTTAGGATTGAGTAGAAGGGCTTGATTGTAATCGGCAATTGCGCGATCGTATTCCTTTTTATTGTTGTAACCATTGCCGCGATTGTTGAAGGCTTCTGCGTATTTAGGATTGAGTAGAAGGGCTTGATTGTAATCGACAATTGCGCGGTCGTATTCCTTTTTATTGTAGTAAGCAATGCCGCGATTGTTGAAGGCTTCTGCGTATTTAGGATTGAGTAGAAGGGCTTGATTGTAATCGGCAATTGCGCGATCGTATTCTTTTCTATCGGAGTAAGCAATGCCGCGATTGTTGAAGGCTTCTGCGTATTTAGGATTGAGTAGAAGGGCTTGATTGTAATCGGCAATTGCGCGGTCGTATTCTTTTCTATCGGAGTAAGCAATGCCGCGATTATTGAAGGCTGCTGCATCTTTAGGATTGAGTAAAAGGGCTTGATTGTAATCGGCAATGGCGCCATCGTATTCCCCTTTCTTGCCGTAAGCATTGCCGCGATTGTAGAAGGCTACTGCATATTTAGGATTGAGTAGAAGGACTTGATTGTAATCGGCAATGGCGCGATCGTATTCCTTTTTATAGTAGTAAGTATTGCCGCGATAGAAATAGATAGTGGCTGGGTCAAGTGCAGCATTATTTGGTTTAGCCACTGAAAGTGCTGCCGTTAGTTGCTTAATAGCATTATCCCAATCATCCGCTGCATAAGCCGACACCCCCAATGTCACCAACGTTAAATATTTCAGTTCCTCCGCTAAATTGACTTGTATCTCAAAATTTTCTAGCGAAGCCACCGCCATGTTGCGAGGTTCTCCCTGCACTTGCTTACCTACATCGATATAATCCTTTGCTGCTGAAAGAATCTCAAAATTCACGCTGACTGGTGCTTTCTGCTGCGTCTTGCCATAGGAACCCCAAATCACAATATCCGCATTTTTATTCTTGCCCAATTCCCGCGCTTTATCTTGGCCTTCCTGCTGAGTAATCGCTTGTTTGAGGGGCAGAATTTTCACGGTTGGGTAATTTTTAGTTGCATCCTGCAAATTCTGTAAAATCGTTTCTGTGACGCGATAATTTTTCGCATCCAGCCCATCAAACTCCGCTAACAGAACCGTTACAGTTGGGTTTTTTTGCTCGCACTGTTGTATCAGACATAGAGGTGATAACTGACGTTGTAGAAAATGCAAACCTATAGCGCCACCACCGAGAGTCAATAACCCGATCGCCCCTACAACTACCCAAACCCTTTGTGACTTCCCCCCCGAAATTCGGGTTGTTTCGGAGGGCCTTACTTTTTTATTTTGTCTGCAAAGTTACAAAACGTGGGAAATACCCGCCGCAACAATCCTTCCGTATCCAACTCCATCTCATAGGAAATCAATCCCGGCAACAACGGAATCGCTGCTTTGAGTTTTCCCGCCGCCGGAATTCCCGGCTTACTCAATTCCGCTTTGATTTCCTGTAACACCTTCATCAATTCAGCATTACTCTGAACCGCAGGTTCAATCTCCAGAAACTCCACTTCCTGCCGCAATTGACTCTCAACTATTTCCGCATCCGCTTCGGGAATCGTCAATCCGGCAATTTCCGCCTGCCAGCGCAGCCAATAGTCTCGTTCAACGCTACGGAGTTCTTCTTTGAGTTCGTCAATCTGCTGCTGAAGCAGTTCCTTGTCTTCAAAGCGTGCCAACCGTTTCGCTTTTTCCCTGCCAGCGAGTTGCTTGTAGTAGCCTTGGACTTGAGATTGCAGGTGGGACAGGCGATCGCTAATCATCGAAAACTCCAAATAATATAATCAGTTTAAATCTCCTATTCTCATTATAGCGATCGACATCCGCATCTATTTTCCTTTTTTCTCCTACTTCATCTTCAAAATCTTCTGGGCAGCACCTTCAGACACCGGCATCACCGATAACCGATTGCCTTTCCTCACCAGCAAAATCTCATCAGCACTAAACTTTTGTTTCAGTTCATCCAAAGATATTAACTTAGCAAACTCCTCAACAAACTCAACTCTCACAGTTTGCCAGCGAGGCGCATCAAGCTGCGATTTAACATCATAGTATTCGCTATTTATATCGAACTGAGTCGGGTCAGCAAGCCCAGTTTCCACGACGCGCACTAAGCCGACAATTCCCGGTATTTTAGTATTAGAATGGTAAAAAAATACTAAGTCTCCCCGACTCATTTCTCGCATAAAATTGCGAGCTTGATAGTTGCGAACGCCATCCCAAATCGAAGTGCGATCGCCCTTCAAGTCCGAAATACTGTAAACATCCGGTTCCGACTTCATCAGCCAATAATTCATAGAATATCTTTCCGCTTCTGCAACCACAGAGTCAACATCAAGTAAACAAAAATATGCAGGCACAAAATAGCCCAATTTAAACCCAAATTTTCCCAGGTTGGATCGTAAACAGGAGTAGGCTCAAACGGCTGAGGAAGCGTACTCCCATCCGGTAATGTAGTAGGCGCGGGAACCATCCCATTCACATTAACTAAAGAGCCGTAAGCACCCACAGACCAGCGGCTTAACATCAGCCAAGAAAACTTGCTCGCCGCACCTTCCATCTTAAACAAAACTCCCGAAAAAATAATCTGAGGCAGCAATAATAGAGGCAAAGCGCTATTAGCTTGAGAACTATTTTTAACAATCGCGGAAACGACTAATCCGAGACTTATGCAGCTCATCAAAGTTAGGAAGGTGGTAATAGTTGCCCCCATCGCCCAGGAAATCAAACTCGGTTCGGGGGATTTAAAAGCAATCAGAATAACTCCTACCATTAACAGAGTTTGCAATACTGCCAAACCAGAAAGTATAAAAATTTTTGAACCTAAATAAGCAAACAATGCTAAATTGACCAAACGTTCTCGCAGATAAATAGCAGATTCTTTAACAATTTCTTGCAGAGAAGTTGCCAGTCCTACCCAAATCGCCGCGCAGGTAAATACAAATAGAACTCTGAGCGCTAAAGGTGCTAAAGTTGCCTCCGGTGCGCCAATTAATGGGTCTTTATCTCTGACGGCTAGTCGCAGCAAACTAATGCCTATCGGAGCCGTTAAAAGAGCTAAACTCAAGTTAACTAAGTCGCGGGAAACGAGTTGAAAATAGCGCTGGGCAAGCAAAAAGAGTTGTTTTACAAAAGATTGAGATTTTGGTACAGAAGGTGCAGAAGGTATTTTTGCATTAGCCTGGCTTCTGCTGAAGTGGTTGACAATATAGCGCTGATAGTAGGGAGATTTATTAAACTTTTGTGCCCAGCTTTGAACGTTGATTTCTCCTGTTTCTAATTCGTTGTAAATGTCTGCAAAATCGCCAGTTTTGACATCGAAAAAATCGAGCGCTTCCGTGGGCGGGCCGAAGTAACAAAGGCGTCCGCCGCGACCCATAAACACAATACGATCGCACATCGTGATATTTGCCGTCGCGTGAGTCACCAGAATCACCGTCCGGCCTTGACTTGCCAACTTTCGCAGCAGTTGCATCATCTTCTTATCCAAACCCGGATCGAGTCCTGAAGTCGGTTCGTCTAAAAAGAAAAGTTTCGGGTCTGCTAACAGTTCAACTCCTATACTGACCCGCTTTCGCTGTCCGCCGCTAAGCTGTTTTACCAAAGCCTTGCGGCGGTGAGTCATTTCAATATCTTCTAAAGTTTTGGCGACTACCTGCTTGACATCTGTATCGGGAGGTAAGCGCAATTTAGCTGCATAACTCAAGACTTCTTCTACTGTCAAATCTGCGTGCACAATATCATCTTGAGGCACGTAACCGATTTGATTGCGGTAAATATTGAAATTTTGGCGCAGGTTGTCGCCGTTGAGAAACACAGCGCCGTTAGTAGTTTTTTCGATGCCTAAAAGCGTCCGCATCAAAGTAGATTTACCCGCACCGCTACCGCCGACTAAAGCCACAAACTGCCCCGGTTCGATCGCCAAAGTGATGTTATCCAAACGCTTCGGAATCACCAGACTGTCAGCATCCAAACGAATTTGATGGCCGGAGTCTTGCATCTGCAACTCACCGCTGCGGTAAGTTAGAGTAAACGGGCCGATCCGAATTGCATCTCCCTCGGACAACTGTAGAGAATTTGTCACTCGCTGACCGTTAACAAAAACCCCGTTAACGCTGTAGTCTCGCAAAATATAATTACCGCGACTGTCTTGGTCGATTGTGGCGTGGCGTCTAGAAACCAGCGGCGCATCTAATTGCAGCGAAGCGTTTGGATCGCGACCCAACAAAACCGACCGATTCTTAAGAAGAATTGACTGCTTGCTAGGAACAGCAACTTGGTTCGCCAGCGGATTAAAATAACTCAGCAAAACTTGATTTTGAGGATCGAGACCGATTTTAATTTCTGTGCCGTTTTTCAGACAATAACCGTCATTGGGAGTGATGCGAGTGCGATCGACAAATAAGCCATTAGTGCTCGGCCGCTGGCCGTCACCGTCGTAAATCCAGTAATTATCCCCAATTTGGCGCAAAACAGCGTGAACGCCGGAAACTGCGCGCCAGGGTTCGGGAATGACTAAATCAGCACGAGTCCCATCGCGCCCCAATACGTGCTGCTGCTGTTTTAACTCTAACTGTAAAACCTCGCCTTGATTGCTTAATACTATATAAGGTCGATCGCTTAAAGCAGTCAGTTGTCCTATATTGCCTGTCATACTTCAATCGCGGTTTTTGCACTCACTTTTGTCAGCATATCAAAAAGTCATTAGTCAACCGTCATCAGTCAACAGTCAACAGTCAACAGTCAACAGTCAACAGTCAACAGTCAACAGTCAACAGTCAACAGTCAACAACCGACAAACTGCGAAGCCGATTAATTACCGCCGCCAATTCAAACCGTCGAAACATGGCAAAATCCCCTTCAGGAAAAGGCGATAAAATATCCATCCCCTGCGCGTCAATATCTGCCATCACCAAATCTATGATTTCCGACAAAGTGCGTTTTCCGTCCATGTATTGCTGCTTAGCATAAACCATTGCCGCAGCGATCGCCCTTAACTGTCCCCTGTCCACAATTTGCTCAATAGCACCCAAATCAATCTCCTCAGTTCCGAAAGCCAATTCATCAACATCCCGCACCTTCACCCGCACATCTCGCCGTCCCAGACTCGGATCTAAACTAGCAGGAATCGGCACTCTTTGAGCAATCTCACCAAAAGTTTCTCCTCCTTCATCAGCACGGCTAATCGGGTAATTTATAGCAATTTCTTTAGCTTTTCCCGTCACATCATATGCTTGAAAATTTTCCATGGCAATCACAGTATCCGCCACATCAAAATAATCACCGCTTCCCCCCATCACTAAAATAGTCGATACGCCGCAATCTGCGTACAACAGTTTAACTTTATCAATAAACGGCGTAATCGGTTCCTTATCCTTAGCGATGAGTTGCTGCATTCGGCGATCGCGAATCATAAAATTCGTCGCCGCCGTATCCTCATCAACTAATAAAACAGGCACTAAATCCCCTTCTGAAATAGTGACTAATTGCGTCTCTAAAACAAAAGACTGAGCTTCTTCCTTCTTCCCTCTTCCTTCTTCCTTCTTCCCTCTTCCTTCTTCCTTCTTCCCTCTTCCTTCTTCCTTCTTCCCTCTTCCTTCTTCCTTCTTC
>NZ_JAUBVJ010000002.1:133888-147516 GCF_036702785.1 Microcoleus sp. AR_TQ3_B6
CTTCTCCCCACTTCCAAAGCCTCAATAATATTAGCAGCTTGCGACGTGCTACCGCTCGCATTTTCAGTATAAAATTGTGCAGTATCTCTACCTTGTGGCAAGTGGTTAATAAAAGGCGAAATATTAACTCCCGCAACACTTCTCCCATCTTCCGCTCTAATTTTCACCGCCGCCGGATCGGTCACCACAAATTCCCGACCATCTCCCGGAATTCGGTTGTAAACTCCCAACTCGATCGCCCTAAGTAAAGTTGATTTGCCGTGATAGCCGCCCCCAACAATCAAAGTAAGGCCAGCCGGAATACCCATACCGGAAATCCAACCGCGATTCGGACAATTAAACTCAACTTTTAACGACGGCGGCGACTGAAAAGCTACAGCATTATTTAACAAAGGACGGTTGTCAACACCGCTGCGGCGGGGTAAAATAGAACCGTCAGCAACAAACGCAACTAATCCGTTTTGAGCTAACTGCTGCCGCAGCCAGTCAGCATCTTCTACTGTTTCAACGTGACGGCGACATTCCCCAGAATTTAAGTGAGAATATTTGAGAGAATTGCTGACAATTTGCGGGATATCTTCGCACAGCATTTCAGCAGCTTGTCGTCCTAAAATACTGCGTCCGCTCGCTGGAAGTCCGACGGCAAATCGCAGTTCAACTCCTCCTAAATCTTCAATATCGGATGTATGTGAGGAAATGATAAATGCGGAAGTTCGCTCTAAAACTTCTTGTCCGAAGCGAGTCACTGCAATCAAACCGCTTTTTCCGGTGCCGCGTTTGCTGCTGATGCTGTGTGCTGCTCGGTCAAACTGGCGAGTTAGGTAATCTCGCAAGGCTATTTCTCTACTGCGAGAGTTGAAAAGTTCGCGGGGAAGTTGAGCAATGTTTGGCGGAACTCTGACTCTAAATTTACTGGGAGAAGCAAACGGATCTCCCTGCACGTAATCAATAATTAATGTGAATTCAGAAAAGTCGTAGTTACCTTGAATGTCTTTGTAGGCTTTGTAGCCTCGATTGTCTAGTTGCCGTAAATGCCGTTGCAGGCTTTCTTTGTTAGTCATTTGTTATTTGTTATTTGTTATTTGTTATTTAGCTGGTTCCTAGGCTGAGCCTAGGAACCGATGTCCAGAGGCTCTGCCTCGCTTGCTTGGCGTGGGAAAATTGGAGGCAGAGCCTCCAGATATGCGTTACCAGGCAGAGCCTGGTAACGAGTAGATTAGCGATTACCAATTACCAAATTTCCAATAATTTAGCTGGTTCCTAGGCTGAGCCTAGGAACCGATGTCCCGAGGCTCTGCCTCGCTTGCTTGGCGTGGGAAAATTGGAGGCAGAGCCTCCGGATATGCGTTACCAGGCAGAGCCTGGTAACGAGTAGATTAGCGATTACCAATTACCGAATTTCCAATAATTTAGCTGGTTCCTAGGCTGAGCCTAGGAACCGATGTCCAGAGGCTCTGCCTCGCTTGCTTGGCGTGGGAAAATTGGAGGCAGAGCCTCCGGATATGTGTTACCAGGCAGAGCCTGGTAACGAGTAGATTAGCGATTACCAATTACCGAATTTCCAATAATTTAGCCACGGCATTAACAACAATTTGAGCAGAACCGGCGAAAAAAGGTCGATCGATAGTTGCTAATGTATCGCTGGATTGGTGATAGTGGGGCGATCGCAAATTTGCAGTATCCGTCACCAACACAGCACCAATTCCTTTATACCAAAAAGGCGCGTGGTCGCTGCGCAAAACATCGGGAGTCAGCAACCCTTTCAGGGGAACCGGCAGCGCCACCACCGCAGGCAAACCGGCTTTTCCAGACTCCGCAAAACTTTTCAATAGCAGCGGATGTTCCGCATCCCCAATCACAGCGATAAACTCACCTTTGTCGGGAGATTTTACCCCCGATGCTTCTAGAAAAGGTTGCGCTGTCAATCCTTCGGGATATTGCTGGCATCCGGGCGTGCGGCAGGCATAACCTACCATATCCAGGACGATCGCTCCCTGCAAATTTTTTAACCGCGCCTCGCTACCGGTGAATGCTAAACTGCCTAAAAGTCCGATTTCTTCCCTATCGAAAAAAGCTATTTGCAATGTCCGAGGCGTGGGGCGAGAACCGAGCAATCTTGCTACTTCTAAAACTACAGCAACTCCCGTCGCATTGTCGTCCGCCCCCGGCGAGTTGGGTACAGTATCGTAGTGTGCTGCGACTAAAATTGCCCCTGCGTTCGAGTCAGTACCTTTTCTCTCAGCGAAGACGTTGATTCCTCGATCGAACCGCTGCAAATCTGGGGAAAATCCTAATGTTTGCAGTTGTTGGGAAATGTAGTCTCTAGTAACAGAGCGAGAGCGTTCTCCCTCGCGTTCTCCTGCTAAAGTATCGACGTGTTTCCACAACCGAGACGGGTCAATTTGGGGCTGATAAAAATCCTTTTTTTCAGTAGGAAGCGGTAAGGGAGACGGGTTTTGGGAAGTGTGGATATTGCGATCGCTCCAAACTTCTGGTACAGCCGACAACCGCTGCCACGAGTGAGAACCCCAACCTGCAGCCGTCACCGCAACCAGAATAAATAGCGCTATCCAAATCAATTGTTTCATCAGTAAGTCTATTTGAGATTTTAGACAGGGCTTACGCACTCCTCCCTCTCATAAACCAGGTTTTTTAGCGGGAGAGAGGGCTGCAACGAAGTCTTTTCGTATAACCCGGTTGATGCGTCCTGGACAGTTAGAGTTTAGATTTTACATGGACACCTTAGTTAAAAATAAGCTTATTTCAAAAAATAAAACTCAAAACTCTTAACATTAGCGGAGGTCGAGCCAGTTTTGTATTTTTTATTTACCTAATATAGCAGGTAAAAACCTTTAAATGTCGCCGTCGAATGTCTCTTGCTTATTGGGTCATTCAACAGCGACATTCACCCCTACTAATGCAGCGTTCAAATTTCACCATTCAAAACTACTTTTTTTCCCATTCAATCTCCTTATTTTCCAATATCAACCCGCTGCTGCTGGGAACAGCGTAAGGAATAGTTGTTGCAGAAAATTTGACTATTTGAGTGGGTTGTTGAAACCACTCGGAATAACTGGGATTGAGTTGGTCATACAGTGCTTTTAAAGCTTGGATTTCTGCCTCTAGCTGCGCTGATGCTTGATTGATTCTGCGAGCTTGTGCTTGCAAGCGCTTTTCCCCGGTTTGAACTTGGTTTTCTACTTCTTGCCAGTGCTGTCCGGCAACCAATTTATCTATTTCAGCTTGTTTGTAGACCAGTAAAGCCTGTTTTTGTTTTAGTTGCTTTTCAGTAATTTTAGTCTCTCGGTCAATCTCCTGGATTTGCTGCAACCACTGCTCCCCAAAAGCAGCATTTTGCTGATGGAACTCGGCAATGGCTTGTTGAGTATTATCCTTGGGAAAACTGACTGCCAGTCGGCACTCTGAGCGCTGTACACCAAGTTTTTCCCGCGACTGTTGCAGGGCGGCAACTTCTGCTTCTAGCGCGCGGACTTCTTTTTGGAGTTCGGGGATCGTCTGACTCATAAAAAAATTCGGTAAGTGGGAAACGAGCGTCCCTGCATTGGGCCCGCCCGGGAAACAACTCGGGGATTTCAATAAGCGAGGGAATCTTTCGATTACACGGGGATTGCTAGAAAAGGTGTAATGAATGTAATGTACGAGCGGTGGGACAATTACCACCTCAAAGGTCGCAACTCGCGATCGCATAATGTTCGCTCCTTTATGAGCCTCCGTGAGAGGGATAATGTTAGCTTGGACCCAAGTTTACGCTCGGTACTCGATCTAGGACACTGACTTCACCCAATAAATCTGTTTAATCCCAAATTTCTCTTGGCAAGGAACTATGCGAAGCATTCCCTGGTAGGTCTTTAACTCTTACGGCTAACGTAGTACGCAGGTACGCATCTCGTCAACTTGGGTTTAAGTCAAAGGCCAAAAGCCAAGCGTGTCTTTAGACCAGCGTCGTTGACTGGTTCAATTAGTGGAGCTCTGCATCGATTTTAAGCTAATGGTTTATTTTTATAACCAATCCCGGCTGCCTTCTTCCAGGAATTATCTAATTTTAGCGCGATCGGGGCCGATGTCTAGGTATAATGGCTTATAATTGGTGGCACAATGGCTGATGACACATTTTAAATTCCGATTAAAATTATAATTAGTTACGAGCCTAATTTATTTGTGTTGAAAATCCCACTTGCCAAATTCACATAAATTCAGGTTCGATCTCTTTGCCTTTCCTACCTCTACGTCCGCTCAAATGTTTTCAGGGTTTTGACAGCGAAAAAGAAGCATCTATTGAAAATTAGGAACAGGAGCATATGAAAATTACACATCGATTAATTTTGGGATCTTTAACTGCTATTTTTGGTGTGGGATGTTGCATTAATGCAAAAATATTAGTGGCCGTAGGGGATGGAGACGGCAATCGCGCTCTAGGAGCAATTTTGGGGGCGCCTGAGAAACATAGCTATTTGCGATCGGCATCTCGCCCTTCTGCTTTTGCAAGCGCTGACTTATTTTTGGAAAAATTATTACAAATAGAACCAGTAAATTTACCGAGCGACAATTTTATCCAATCTCAGGAAATTACTGGGAAAGAGCGTAGTTTGAGGTTAATAAAAATCTGTGCTTATCTGGCTTGTATTTCTGTAGTAATCTCCTTATTAATCAGGACGCATACAGTAAATATCTTATCCCAGGCGATCGGGTTAATCAAACCGAAGTCTGAAACAGGAAAGGACAAGTTACCAGAAGTAGAGAAAGTGTTGCCTCCAAAAAAAGAACAGGATATCTGGGATACTATTGCCAAAATGACCCAAGATTTGCAGCAAACTGCCGAATATGCCCTCGATATTTGCGAGGAAATGAACGTTTCGATAATTGCTGTCACCCCGGGCGGTCATATCCTGTCCTTAAACCAAACTACCTGTCAACTTTTGGGATACTCTAAAAAAGAGTTGTTAGGCAAACCAATAGCCGGACTTTTTAAGAAAACTGAATCACCTGCGCCCGAGTTAGAATTAGCAAATTTAACAGCAGGAGGTCCTGTCCGCAACGTCGAAAAAGTCTACGTTTCTAAACATGGCAAAAAAATAATTGTACTGCTTTCTATTTCAATTATTCGCGGCGGCAAAGGCGAGGTCAGCGGCAAGTTGTACATAGCACAAGATATTACCGAGAGCAAGCGGGCTGAAAGAGATTTGCGGCGCAGTGAAAAAAAGTTTCGGCAACTGATAGAAACTGTTAATGCTGCTGCATTGATCTATCACCGCAGACAGTTGCGCTATGTCAATTCTCAGACTGAAGCTCTGACTGGATATACTCGCGAAGAATTGCTAGCGTTAGATTTATACGACTTAATTCATCGAGATTTTATAGAAATAGTTAAAAGCTGGGGTAAATCCAGCCACCGGCGATCGAGTGCCGGCTCAAAACATGAAGTAAGAATTATCACGAAAACCGGAGAAACACGCTGGATTGAAGCAACTGTAGATATTATCAAATTTGAGAGAAAAGCGTCAATATTAATCACAGCGTTTGACATCAGCGATCGCAAATTAGCAAAGCTAGAACTAGAAACATCTCTTTCCTTGCTTCAGGCAACCATTGAATCTACTGCGGACGGCATTCTGGCGGTTGACGGCCAAGGAAAAATTGTCACCTTTAACCGTAAGTTTGCCCAAATGTGGCAGGTGCCGGATTTCCTACTCGATCTTAAAGATAACAACCAAATTTTGGGTTTCGGAATCAACCAGTTAAAACACCCGGAAATCTTTCTCAACCGCGCTAAAGAATTGTCCGATCGCCCGGCAGCAGAAAGTTTTGATATCCTCGAGTTTAAAGATGGCAGAATGTTGGAGCGCTACTCGCTGCCGCAGTGCAGAGAAGGCCGAATTACTGGTCGAGTATTCAGCTTTCGGGATGTAACGGAACGCGTGCAATCAGAAGAAAAACTCCGCAAAAGCGAAGAACGCTTTCACCTGCTGACGCGGGCGACAAATGAGGCAGTATGGGATTTGGATTTGTTAAAAAATGAGTATTGGTTGAGTAAAGAATTTGAAAAAGTATTGGGATATAAACTCAACGAAACTCAGACGGTAGATTTAGAAGCATGGTGGCAAAATATTCATCCCGAAGAACGGGATAGAGTGATTTTAAGCTTAAAGGAAAGAATGAACTCAGACGCTAAAAGTTGGTCGGAGGAATACAGCTTTCGCCGTGCAGAGGGGGGATATGTTTTTGTGCTCGATCGCGGGTACATCATCCGCAATGAAAGTGGCAAAGCAGTAAGGGCCATCGGCACGATGATGGACATCACTCAGCGCAAGCAAGCTGAAGAAATTCTCCGCTATCAAGCTGTTTACGACCAACTCACGGGTTTACCGAACCGGCTACTTTTTAACGAGCGGCTGCTGGCGTCATTAAAAAAAGCTAAAAAAACCAAAAAAATGCTAGCTGTGATGTTTTTAGACTTGGACAAATTCAAAAAGATTAATGATACACTAGGTCACGCTGCGGGCGATCGCCTGTTAGAAGGTTTTGCCGGACGCATCAGCGAGACTTTGCGATCGACTGATACGGTAGCCCGCTGGGGAGGCGACGAATTTACCCTACTGCTTCCCGACATCAGTTGCATAGAAGATGCAGTTAAAACAGCTCAAAGAATACTCAACAATTTAAAGCCAGCATTTAAACTACAAGAACAGGCGTTTCACATCAGCAGCAGCATCGGCATTGCCGTTTATCCCGATGACGGTGAAGATGCCGAAACTTTAGTCAAAAATGCCGATGCCGCCTTGTACCGCGCTAAAGAAATGGGAAGAAATAACTATCAGTTATATACTTCAACAATTACTCCCCACGGCAGCCACTTGCTAACTATAGAAAGCAGGCTGCACGAGGCTTTAGCACAGGGAGAATTTGAGGTTTTCTACCAGCCAAAAGTCAACATCAATACTTGGAAAATTCAGGGTATGGAAGCCCTGCTGCGCTGGCACCATCCTGAATTAGGTTTAGTTACTCCCGCTACATTTATGTCGATCGCCGAAGAAAACGGACTCATTGTACCTATTGGGGAATGGGTGCTGCAAACTGCCTGCACTCAAAATAAAGCTTGGCAGGATTCTTTGCAGTCAGATTTGCGGGTAGCAGTCAACATTTCGGCTCGGCAGTTCCAGCAATTTAATTTATTACAAATGGTAGCGAACTGCTTGGAAAAAACTGGTTTAGCACCCAAGTATTTAGAGTTAGAAATTACCGAGACTACAGCAATTCAAAATGTGGACTATACCACCAAAGTTATGAAAGATTTGCAGAATATGGGAGTGCAGATTGCGCTGGAGGATTTCGGCACGGGTTATTGTTCTCTAAATAATCTCAAAAAGTTGCCCTTGAATATCTTAAAAATAGACAGGTCGTTGGTTAGCCAACTGACGACCGATCCGTGCGAACGGGCGATCGCCAATGCTGTAGCGACGCTGGGGCGAGATTTGAATTTTAGTGTTGTAGCCGAAGGAATAGAAACTAAAGAGCAGTTGGAGTGTTTGCGATCGCTCCACTATCGAGAAATTCAGGGTCACTATTTCAGCCCTGCCCTCTCGGCTGACGATGCTAGCAAACTTTTGGTAAATTCTCAGTTGAGGAAAGTGAAAATTGCTTAATTGGGTCGCGACTTACGACTGCGTGAGGTGGCGACGGCCCGGGGCAAGTCCTGCGAACATTACACCTAAAAAGTCGTGCGACCACCGCCGAAACCCGCATAGATCCGGCTGCTGCAGCCGTCGCACTCTTGAGCCACTATAGGAAAACTCGTTGCCGCACTCAAGACAGATCGCCGTCGAGTCGTGATGGTCTGGTGGCGAGGCTTTCTTGCGACAGTTATCGCAGCCGTTTTCGGCCAGTTCGCTCACATCGAAGAACCTGCGCTTCCGTTTCGTCTCGATGGCATCCTCGTACTTTCCGTGGGAAAATCCGTTTTAGGGGCGATTCCCTACGGGATAGCTCCGCTTCACGGCATTGGCAAGCGGGCCACGGCAGTTAAAAGCTGAGCTGGGGTAGGGACACGGCACGGCTTCGTTCCGATACAGATGGTCGATACAGTCGATCGCGATCGCCCCCGCTGATTAAAACTTAAAATAGTGTGCAGAATAACGGACTTGCGGCTAAAGACAGAGGAAAATATCGCTACTCCAACATAAAACCTTTGTCTATGCAGCCGATTCGCACATTTAACGTCTCCCCGTCCCTACCCCCAATCCTCGAACCCCTGCGCAAGCTGGCCTACAACTTGCACTGGGACTGGAACGTCGATACCAAAGACCTCTTCCGCCGCCTCGATCGAGACCTGTGGGACTCCAGCAACCAAAACCCGGTGCTGATGCTCGGAACCATATCTCAAGAGCGACTGCAAGAAATGGCAGAAGACGAAGGCTTCATTGCCCAACTGAACCGAGCCGCCCAGCAGTTAGACGATTATCTCAAAAATCGCGCCTGGTACCGCAAACAGCGCGGCACCGAGCAGCAGGAATGCTACGCTTACTTTTCGATGGAATTCGGCTTAGTTAAAGCCCTACCCATCTATTCCGGCGGTTTGGGCGTGCTCGCAGGCGACCACCTCAAATCAGCTAGCGATTTGGGCTTGCCCTTAGTCGGTGTCGGCCTGCTGTACCAAGAAGGTTATTTTTCGCAGTATCTCAACGCCGACGGCTGGCAGCAAGAACGCTATCCGCTCAACGATTTCTACAATATGCCGCTGCACCCAGAACGCAATCCCGACGGTTCGGAATTGCGGATTGAGGTAGACTATCCCGGCCGCAAGGTTTACGCCCGGATTTGGCGGGTACAAGTGGGTACGGTACCCCTGTACCTGATGGATACAAATATTGCACCTAACAGCCCCTACGACCAAGATATTACCGACCAACTGTACGGCGGTGATAAAACTCTGCGGATGCACCAAGAAATCATGCTGGGCATCGGCGGCGTAAAAATGCTCAAGGCCCTGGGGCTGAAAGTTACGGCTTATCACATGAATGAAGGCCACGCGGCTTTCATGGCTTTGGAACGCATTCGGATGCTGATGGAGGAATATCACCTGAGTTTTGTGGAAGCAGAACAGGTGGTGGTTTCGAGCAGTATGTTTACGACTCACACGCCGGTGCCTGCTGGGTTTGACTTGTTCGAGCCGGATATGGTGATGCACTATCTGGGTCAGTATCCCAAGATGTTTGGCTTGTCGCAAGATCAGTTTTTGGGATTGGGCCGGGAGAATACTAACGACTTGTCCGCACCTCTGAATATGGCAATTTTGGCAATTAAAATGTCGAGTTTTGTCAACGGGGTGGCGGCTTTGCACGGTGTGGTGTCGCGCCCGATGTTTAGCGGACTCTGGCCGGGTTTGCCGGTGGATGAGGTGCCGATTACTTCGATTACAAACGGGGTGCACGCTCGCAGTTGTGTGGCGAAGTCTACTCAGGAGTTATACGATCGATACCTCGGCCCGGATTGGGAAATGACTCGCAAGGACGATCGACTCTGGGACAGGCTGGCGACGATTCCTGATGAGGAATTGTGGCGGAATCACGAACGCTGTCGCTCGGAGTTGGTGGTGTTCGCGCGGGAGTGGCTGGAAAAGACTTTGCGCGAGCGCGGTGCGGCCCAAACGGAAATCGATCGGGCGCGGGAGGCTCTTAATCCCAAGGTGCTGACGATCGGGTTTGCCCGCCGCTTTGCTACTTACAAGCGGGCTACACTGTTTTTGCGCGATGTCGAGCGAATTATGCGGATCATGCGGGACAGCAACCGTCCGGTACAGTTTGTGATTGCTGGGAAGGCTCACCCGATGGATATTCCGGGTAAGGAATTGATTCGGGATATCGTTCACTTCATCCGCGAGCACGACACGATGAGCTCGATGGTCTTTTTGCCGAACTACGACATTAACGTCGCTCGGATGATGGTGTCGGGCTGCGATGTGTGGCTGAATACGCCGCGCCGCCCCCGGGAAGCTTCCGGGACTTCGGGGATGAAAGCTTCTATGAATGGTTTACCCAATCTCAGCATCCTCGACGGATGGTGGGATGAGGCTGATTATGTTCGCACCGGTTGGCCGATCGGACATGGCGAGTTTTACGAAGATACTAAGTATCAGGATGATGTCGAGGCGAATGCTTTGTACGACTTGATGGAAAAGGAAGTTGTACCGCTGTTTTACAACCGGGATGCTGATGGCATTCCCCGCGGTTGGACGGCGAAAATGAAGGATTCTATTCGCTTGAACTGTCCTTTCTTCAATACGGCTCGGATGGTGAAGGATTACGCGCGGCGGGCTTATTTCCCGGTGAGCGATCGCTTCCACACCATGACTTCGGATAATTGCGCTCCGGCGAAGGAGTTGTCTCACTGGAAGAAGCACGTTCTCGCGAAGTGGCACGATATTAAGATTGAGGCTGTTGATATTTCCCAGGATAAGGAAGTTAAGGTCAATGAGTCGATCGGTGTTAAATCTCGGATTAATCTGATGGGATTGACGCCTGCGGACGTGCAAGTCGAACTTTATCAAGGTTCGGTTGATGCTAACGGAAATATTGTCGGCGGTGTGCCCGTGGTGATGGAGTATTTGGGAGAAGATTCTCACAATGCTAGCCTTTATACGGCTGACATTACTTATACTTCTAGCGGTTTGCAAGGTTTGTCGTTGCGGGTTTTGCCGAAGCACGATAATCTCAGCAGTCCTTATGAAGCTGGCGTGATTCTCTGGGCACATTAGTCAGTTGGCAGTTGGCAGTTGACTGTTGACTGTTGACTGTTGACTGTTTGTTGTCAAGCCCAATGCTCAATGCCCGATTCTGCCATTCTTCCTGTCTCCTTATCTTGCTTGGGGAATGACTATGTAGCCGGTTGTGCGATCGCCCAATACCAAATTCCGCTCGATTCCCCAGTACCACCAGTGCGCGCCGATATAAGCGCACAGCAAGGCATCTAGCTGGTCTTCTAAGGCTTTGAGGGTGGCGATGCTGGTGGGGATTTCGGGGAGGTTTGAACCGCTCACAGGCAAGATGCCTGTCCCACAGCTCACAGGCAAGATGCCTGTCCCAAAATACAGATTTAGAGAGGGTTCGAGGCTCGGTAAAATATCTACAATATACTGGCAGAGTTTCATCAATTCTAGTTGACGTTCTGCCAGTTTTCCTTTTTTGTATTTGATGATTTTGTCTAATTTAAATAAGTTTATTGTGGCTGGATGGGGATAGACTTCTATTTGATATCTGCCTAATTTTTGAGCTTCCATTATCGGTGCGTGGACAAATCCTCGGGCTTCTAAACAAAGGCCGAATTCGACTGTTTTTTGGGCGAAGGGGCGCGAAAGGTTGGCGGGATAGCAGCCGGCGTGGTAGCGCCCGAAGTGTTTGTGGGTGAGTTTGTCTGCTTCGCGCATTCCAGTTGGATTGGCGATGATTGTGGGGGCGTCTACGGCGATGATGGCTGGTTCGGTTGGGGAGACTTGGGTATCGAGCCAGGTGAGAATGTCGTTAAGGGATTGTTGGCGATCGCACTCTATTAATTCTAGTTGGTTATTTTGCCAATTCAAACAGCACAAGCCGCTTGCTCCTGAGTTCCAACCTAAGTCTATGCCGATAAATTTCATTTAGTATTATTGAACCGCGAAGACGCGAAGAACACGAAGGAAGAATTATGAAGAAGAAGCAACAAGTAGATATCTTTTAGGGGGAAGAAAGTAAAAGATCGATCGCACAAACTGCTCTCAACTTTTATCTTGTTTCTCATCGGATGGTGGGGACTGTTTTTGCATTTGTTTTTGGCGTTCTCTCACCGCTTGTTCCAAAATGAATGCTGACAAGCCGCTGATTGAACGGCGTTCCTCATTTGCCCACTCTTGAAGTAGGTCATAGATTCCTTCTCCGATGGAGGTTGATATGCGTTTAGACATTAGAGGTTAATTGTTTCTTATTTAAGCCGATCGTCATTGTCGAGTATTTTAGACAATTTTGGCGAAGGTGCAGCATAATGCTGCTATTGTGCAGCACTATGCGCCCGATCGCGCGCGCCTGAATCAGCAATCAAAAAACTTCAGTCCTCAGTTTGTTTGAGTGAGGTCACGCCCCAACTGCACTCAACTCTTCTCCTGCTTTTCATCCGATGGCGGGGGCTGTTTTTGCATTTCCTTTTGATGTTCTCTGGCAGCTTGCTCCAAAACGAATGCTGCCAAGCTGCTGATTGAACGGCGTTCCTGATTTGCCCACTCTTCCAGGATGTCATAGATTCCATCGGCTAAATAGGTCGCTAAGCGTTTGGTCATCAGAAATATGGGTTTGAAACCCCGTCCTTTTAGGACGGCTTTACAATTGAATGGGGGGGGAGGATTAGTCCCCCGTTAAGCTTGCTACCGCCTTGGAACTACTAAATGCCGTGTACTTTTGTGCTGTACTTTCGTCGGGACAATTGCCGGCTGACACTGTTTGTCCTGTACGCATAGCAAGTGGCGGTAAGCCCGTGTGTGTATATCCCTTCGCTACTGACTATTCGTTCTTGTTACAGACTAGGGAAGCATCCAGTAACGTCGTTCGGTGTACCACCACCAGATAGTTCAGTTTGGGTTCTTGACCCGCAAGCTAGACACTGTTTTAGTCTCAGATTTAAAAGGTGGTGAGCCTTTCTCTTCTTTGCCCCATGCCTTTAGGCTGGGGTTGGTGACTGTGCTGTATCTAGACCATGCTGTCGAGTTTAGCTCATTTCAAGCATATATGTATACTATATTCATGCTATAATCTGAACAAGTCAAAAGCCAGCGCGATCCCTAGGAAAGTTCTTCGCTGGCTGATGGCCCCCCACATACAAGGAGACAATCCAAATAAAAGGAGACAATTTCTATGGTAAAGCCTGGAAGCGACGGCAGCGAATATACTCGCGGCTATCAACAAGCTTTAGATGACTTTGGCATCACGCAACTGCTGTCGGGTATCCGCAGCTACTCTGATGAGGATTTTGAGGCCGATCGCGCGCGCATGACTGGGCCAGAGCTCGAAAGCTTTGCGGTGTTTCTGATTCTGCGCGTGGGGGCGAATCTCAAAGGTAGTACGATCGCCCGCTACCTCAACTCTCTGAGAAAAGCCAATTCTCCGACGATCGCCGATCGCCCCGCGATCGAACTCAACTCAAATTCGATCTCGAAAACACCTGAAAAGTCAATGCAGGGCGATCGCAATTCTTGGGCGATCGTCCGAATTTTACCGAATGCTCAGCATTATACAATTGCGCGTTTTGTCAACCGCCAAGATGCGGACGATCGGCGGAGGGCTTTGTGTCGGTTTATTCCGGGGGGTGTTTTTGAGGTTGTGTGCGATCGGACCTAATCAATATACCTCTCCAATAATTATTGTGGAACAGGCATCTTGCCAGTTCAAGACTGGCTTTTCTGGAGATGTCTAATAAACACAAATGACGATGACAATTGTAGCGACTCCGCATTAAGTCCGTCGCGGGTTAAAACCTCCGCTTAATAGCAAAAGTCCGTCGGGGGTTAAAACCTCTGCTTAATAGCAAAAGTCCGTCGGGGGTTAAAACCTCTGCTTAATAGCAAAAGTCCGTCGGGGGTTAAAACCTCTGCT